>JACCSD010000248.1 GCA_013813185.1 Burkholderiaceae bacterium | reverse complement strand
TGACACAATGCGCGCACGCGTCCCCGCTACATCACTCCAACTTGCTACCGGTGAACTTTGTGTCCCGGCTTGACGGAGTCGGCGCGAGCGTTGGTGCTTGGATGATTTTCAGCCGAAGGACTTAAATAGCCATCACTGGAAGAAGCGACGTTTGTCTTTGCGCGCTTCGCCGACGATCGGTATCGTGCCTCACCAATGCATCGACGGAGGAGTTCAATGAAACAGGTGCCAATGCTTGTAATGCTTCTGGTTGTCGTCGCCGCTCTTATCGGATGTGCTTCAAGAACCAAAGTAGCGCAGGCTAAAACCATCGAGGCGGGCGGACAGAAGTTCGACTTGGGAGGCACCTACGACCCTACCGCCAACGAGCTCGTCTTAACGATCAATGGCGACCCCGTGATGCGCGGCAGCTTTCCGCCCTATACACCCACCCTGCGATTAAACGCGACTTACAAGAACCAAACGTTCGCGGCGAGTTGCTACTTCGGCACCATTCTCAGTGGCGGTTCCAGTAAGCGGGGAATCATCGCCAGTGCGGTGCAGGGCGGACTCGGCAAGGGCGGAGACAAGTGCGACATCACGGCGGGGAGTGCGGCGGAGGCATTGTTCTTTTGAAGTGCTGACGCGCTACTTCGGCCCGCTTGCATTGAACACCAATGTACGTCCCTTGGGCCCATCCGCGATGGTGACCATCACATCTTCGGTTCCACGCTGAAATAGCATTACTCGCCGCGATGGATCGACGCTCGATCCGTCGGACGCGACGAGCGAGAAACCGCGGTCGCTCAGATTGCGCTTTACGAAGTCCTGCGTGGCTGACATCGCTGCGTCTGCCGTCGCTATGACGGTGTAGGCACGACGCCCACCATCCACCGTTTCCACGTTCGACAACAGGCGTGATCCAGCCGGCAGGGCCAGATGCGAAGGCAGAGCAGCATCAGCGGCCGCTGGCGGCTGTACCACGGTCGTCATCACCCAGGCTTCTGAAGTGCCGTTGCGCGCTGTCTGCACACGCACGGTGACAAAGTGTTCGCCGATCCTGCGGCCCAGGATTCGATCACCTTTAAGCCGGTACTCGACGATTTTGCCGCTGGACTTTTCATCAAGCGCCTTGCGATAGTGGTGCACTACATCGGCGGCCGGCAGAGGAATAACTATGTGGTCGATGGTCACCGGCCGGCCGTTGATGACCATCGCATCGCCCAGACGTTCGACGCCACCACCGCCGGGCACCGAGAGTTTGGGGGCATTGTTGAACGCTTGCTGCGCGACTGCTGAATCAACCAGCAGCGCTGCGACCGCGGCGACCACTGCGGTTAACGCAACTTTCAGCATGGAGGGTCCAGCCGGTCGCAGGGAATGATGTTCGGGTCGTGCTTGCCGAACTCCGGCTGCGGCTCACCCAGCATTTTTGGTAGCAGTCCGAGCGTGGCGCCCTGCAACTTCAGCAACCAGACGGGATAAGGGCCGAGCTCTGCAACGTTGTCGGTCAGGCTTTGCAGGGGGTTTGGATCGAAGCTTGGTATCAGCAGCGGGGGCGCACTGGGGCCCGCGTTCTCGATACGGTCCTTTACTTCGTCGGCTGAGGCAGCGTTCCACGCATTGATGAGGATGCCGGTTTGCCGATTCATGCGCAGGTTCACTCCCGGGTTCCCATCGCTCCAGTACTTGAAGTCACGCGGGCCTTCTGGAAGCACGCCAATGCGTGCGGTGTATAGGTTGTCCTCAGCGAGCTTGAAGCCGTTCTCGCCCGCGAACACCGCCAGTGAGCGCGACGGTGCAGCGCGCGATTCACGCGCCGCCTCGTGCGTGATGCCGTCTACAAAACGCGGTAGAAAGTGATCACCGCGAAAGTCGGTCCACAGCGGATTGCGCATTCCCGCGAAATCGCCTGCAGCGTCGTTGGTCTTGATCGGCGCGTCCGATGTGCTGAACAACCTGCGCCGCGCCTCGGCGGCGACGGTCGCCTCATCCTTTACGGTGGCGGGGCCGCGCACCGAAATCTCGAAGGCAGCGTAGCGGCTCGCCTGCGACGCGTGATGCGTCAGATCAAGATACTTGCCGAGCAACGGCACCGCGAGGAACAAAGGCGTCAGCACCAGCGCGAGCACAACAAATTCGGTGGTCGATTGGCCGCGCAGGCGCAGGCGCGCTGTGATTCGCTGACGAGAGGAACGACTCATCATTTTTTTGGGCCCTTCCATTGAATGTGAGTAGGCGGCGTGAACACCGCAGCCGGCACGATGGCGTCAAACTTCAACCGTTGCGTTTCGCCATAGGTTCGCGCTTCCGGATGCGCCGGGTTGACCATCGAGTGCGCAAGCGTCATGTGCTGTACCGGTACGCCGAGCACGGACGCCGGCGCGGCCGGGTCTTCGAGCAGACAGGTTTCCTGCACCAGCTCGCCTTTGGTTCGGCGCAGCAGGCGGCAGCTGTATCCGGCGTAGCGCGCGGTGCCCGCGGGCTCGTACCCAGTGGCACGCAATGCTGCTATCCGGCGCTCGACATCATCCGCCGCGCCGCGTCGGCTTTCCTTGACGACTTGCCGCTTCCCTTCGCCTTGATTGAGATCAATGCTGAGTATTGTCGATTCGTTTCCATCGGAAGTCTGGATGCGCAGGGTGCGCAACAGTTGCAGGCGCATGGCGCAGATATCGGCCGGCGCGCGGGGCGGCAGCACGCTGGGCAACATTGCCCAGGTTTCGGTGTAGTCGGTCGACGCGCTCGCGGTGCGCCAGGTGCGTCGCAAATACTCGCCGTGGCGCTGTGCATCGCCTTCGATCAGACACTTGGTCCCCGGCAGGGCGGTCGATGGACACAAACTCCTGCACGCTAGGGCCGTGGAAGGGCCCGCGCCAACGCCTGCGTTGCCGATGTGTTCGCTGTAGATCACTGCTTGCTGCGGTCCGTCAGGCTTGACATGCTCCGGCAGCGATGCCTCGACCCCGGCGGTAAAGGTGAGCACCGCAAAAGCAACGGCGACGTGTTGGGTTGTCACTTAGAGTCCGAGTGCCAAATTATTCTGACGAGTTGCGGCATAGATGCGATCGGCCATGGTAGGTGCTACCAGTCGCGCTTGCCAGTAAGGGCTATAAAGGCTCGCCAGTTCGCGCCGCCCATCGGGACGATCGGCAGGTCGCAGGAAGAACACTTCGGCGCGCGACAAGGAAGCAATACGATTGCCCGGCGCAGCCGAGTCGAACACAGCAAGCTGACCCGTCGGCCGCACGTTCGGATTGCGCCCTGCCGTACGTGACGTGTTGTCGGGTTTCGACACGAAGAAGCTGATGCCGACACGGTGATCTGCATCCGCGTCGAGATCCCTGAGATCCTGATTGTCCGAAAGACCGGTCCATAGCAGACCGCCCTTACTACGCAGATCAACGCTGTCGTTCAACGCACTCGACGTGGTATCCGGATTGTCTCGCGCCGAGTACCCGTAGCTGCCTTGGCCTCCGCCGCCGCCCCCGGTAAGCGCCGTTTGCGAGCGACCGGCATAAGCGATCGAATTTTCTTCCCAACTGCACCAGCGCTTGATAAATCGGCCGCAGGTCCGCTCTCGCGTATGAGCCGCCATCGTATCGACGGCCTGCCACTCGTCGAAGTTAACGAGATCGGTACCGCCCCGCTTGACCAGCCTGCCTTGCCGGAAGAACAGATTTATTCCGTCGTGTCGAAAACCGCGTTCGGCAGTGAACCGGTCGCGAGAGCGCATGACCGTGTCAGCCAGTCGCGCACGCTCCTCCGAGCCGCCGCCCATGCGTCCGTATGTCTTGGTGAAACCGGCCAACCCGAGAATCGACGTTGGCACCAACTCGACATCGAGCGATGCGTCCGATCGACGCGCGACCTCGCGCGCCAGATCCACTTGCGGAGCACCGGTGGAGAACGCGAGATCGGTTGCCAGTTGAGATGCGCGCAAACCGATCACTGCGCCCGCGTGGATATTGACGACGGCCAACGCGTTGAAGTATTCAACAAGATTGACAACGGTTTCCAGGTCGGCTTGCCCGCCTGTCCAGGCGCTGATGTATTCGTTGATCACTTCGATGGCCGTCAGGGCGGTCGCCACACCAGCCGCACCGAAGATCGCGTAACCCCCGACGTAATCGTCCACCTTGCCCGAGTTGGCCACGGCCTGCTCAAAATACCGCATCCAGGACACCATGCTGACCGCCTGCGCAATCGCTAGCTCGTTGGCGATGATCGCGCGGTTGACGTACGCCTCGTAGTTCAGTGCTCGCGCGTGAACGATGCCGGCGCTGTATGCGGCGGCATCGGCGGCGTTGGTAACGGTGAGTTTTTCATCGACCAGCTTGCCCGAGCTGAACATGAACAACAGCGCAGCACAGCAGATGGCCAAGAACACGAGTCCCAGCGGCAGCACTTGACCGCGCTGTTGCGAATCAGTCGGCGCGCGTGCGCGCCGGATGAATTTTGGTGCGTCAATTTTCATCTCCGACCCCCTGATCGTCACGGCATGCAGGTTGCAAAGCCAACAGACGTGATCCCGCAAATGAGCCGCATGATTCGTCGCTGTTCGCGCTTCGCCAACCCCCCTTGACCGCGACGGATCAATTTGTCCATCGGCCATCGATGATGGCTAATGCACTCCATCGCGGACGCGTGAGTGCGCCGCGGTTCCTTCGCGTTTGCGAGCGATTGTCACGTACGCCGCCCAGTTCGTCTAATGCGTTCCGGCGGCACGTACAGCCGCGCACTAACCGATCGGAGGAACACCATGCAGGTTGTCAATCGTTTGAAGTCAGCAGTGGCGCGCGGGAAAAGGCGCGCCAAGCAACGCGGTCAGGGCATGACCGAGTACATCATCATCGTCGCGTTGATTGCGGTGGCAGCGATCGCCGTCTATCAATTCTT
>JACCSD010000277.1 GCA_013813185.1 Burkholderiaceae bacterium | reverse complement strand
CGACGGTATCGGGATAGCGTCTCACCATGTTTATCAGCAATGCGGCCTGTGCGTTTGGCTTGGCACGGCCCTGCTCCCAATTTTCCAACGTCCGAACGTTGGTGCGCAGATAAACGGCGAACAAGGCACGCGACAGCTTCAGTCGCCTGCGGACGCGGAGCAGTTGAACAGGTGACACCTCAGGAGGGGGTTTGAATTGCGCAACATGCGTACGCAACGTGCGCTTTCCTGCCCGCGCCCCAGCAAGCGCAGTCATTCCTTCGCTCAGTTCGTTAAACAAATCGCGCTTAGGTACGCGAGCCGATTTGGTTTTAGTCACAGCTGTCATGATTTTCTCCTAGCTTCAAGCTCCATCTTGATCATTGTCTTCAGCGCTTTGCGCTGTTCGGCCGTCAGGTCGGACATCTCGTCCTTGTCAATAAACCGCATCTTTCGCAGGCCACCTGTGCCTTCGATAACATCGCCTGCCGAAGGATTACGCAGTAACTCCATGCAATTCGCTGAAGCCGGTGTCGTCAAGATATTTGGCGCGGTGACGCTCAAAGCTGGCAGTTCGACGAAAACGGCTTTCATTGGTTTCGTCGCATTGTACGCAACTTGCGTATACAAGCAAGTTGAGTGACTAGCCTGAAAGGACGGCCTTTGCGTACATTTTGGTCAATTGGCTGGAGCAGCGCTTGCCGCTGGTGCCACTTCGTTGCTCCACGCGCGCATCCATCATCGAAGCGCAGCGACAACGCACTGCTGGACCGACGCGAAGAATCTTTGGGAGATGGTTTCATGCACGCAGGGGTTTACCATCGTCCCCGGCACCTCGCGCCGACAACAATGAACTGCGAGGACAACCTGGGAGGAAGACGATGAACGTTGTGAAGAAGATTGCATTACTTGCCGCCGGCATGCTCTGGTTTGCGGCCGCGCCGATCGCGATGGCGGCCGACGATGCAGCGACGATAAAAGCGAATACCGAAGCCTGGTTCAAGGCTTTCAACGCCGGCAACGCTGACGCTGTCGCTGCGGGCTACGCGGACGATGCCGTCGTCATGGCGCCGGGCTCACCGCCGGCGAGCGGGAAGGCGGCGATCAAGCAGCTGGTGGCCAAGGAAATCGCCGGCGCGAAGTCAGGCGGTGTAACGCTGGCGCAGGGCAAGCTCAACGACGTCGGCGTCAAAGGTGACATGGCGTGGCACGCGGGCACGTACTCGGTGATGAAGGGCGGCACCGCCGTTGACACCGGAAGCTACATGGAAGTGCTGCAAAAGAAGGGCGGCAAGTGGCTGATCGTGCGCGACATCTGGAACTCGTCGACGCCGCCGCCCGCGCCCCCAGCAGCAGCACCACCGTCGCCGCCGCCAGCACCTGCGCCGGCCGCTGCGCCGAAGAAGTAATCAGCGATTTTTAACGCTCACCCGCGCTCAGCTAAGGCACTAAAGCACTGAGCGGAACCGCTTCTATGCGGTCGGCAAGCCTGTAGCGTCGCTTGCCCGGGTAAACCACGTATATCGAGTCGAGCTGAGGTCTGCCAGCGCGATTCGCATCGATGGAGTCATGCCCGGCGCATCGGCACGCTTGAACTCCACCCCGACCCGCTTGCCGTGTTTCATCATCAGCAAATCCAGCTCGGCGCCGGTATGAGTTGCCCAGAAATACGCTTCATCGGGCTGCGTAATGCGCAACACTTGACTCACCATGAAATTCCAATATGCCATGTTCGAATTTCATGGTCCGCGTGAAGGAGATTGCATTTCTTGCCGCCGGCGTGCTCTGGTTTGCAGTTGCGCCGATTGCGATGCGCAAGGCCAGGCAGCGCGAGCATCAACGAACTTCTATTCCAATCAGGTTGGCGAACTCGGGATGCTCGATTACCTGCTCGGGCGCGATGTTGCCTGAGGCACCAGCAGCAAATACCAGAACGGAGCGAGCCTTCGTGACAAAAATTCTGCCGCCCTGGTCGACCGCGATGCCGTAGGGCTCAACGAGCTGGGTGTTGGGACCTCTAATGTATTGAACCGGCGCTACGTTGCCTGTCGCCCCGGCGGGGAACACCGCGACGCTAGCGTCCTGCATATTCAAGTGCATGGTGCCGCGATTGACCACATAGATATTGTTGTGTGTGTCGAGTGCAAGGTGCGCCGGATTATTCAAGCCGGTCAGGGGCCCCGTGATGCCGACAGAAGCGCTTTGACCGAATACGTTTGGCTGCAGATTGAGCAACCGGATGGCGTTTTCGCCGGGCGTCTGGTCGGAGATGTACAAAGTGGCTGAAGCAGTCAGCGCCAGGCCGCCCGGCGTACCGAGTCCGAATACCGAGGCGGTGGACTGCTGACTCTTCGTGTACTCAGTCACTTCGGTTCGCGTGGCGTCCAGAATCAGAATGTTCGCCGGAGCATTTCTCCACACGAGTGCGACCGGCTTGGCGATCGGTGGCCCGAACGCATCTGCGATTGGGAGAATCTTGAACGTTGGCGCAACCGCCCCCACTGCGTTGGGGTCGTAGATCGTGATGCTGGCATCGCTCGAACTGCCGGGCGTCGAGCCGAGATTGGCAACCCACATCTCGCCAGCGGGGGTCACCGCGATATCGAACGGGTTAACAAGTTCGACGATGGGCGAGTTGAATCCATCGATGATTCTCCAAGGCGTCGATGCGACGACTCCGTTGCTTCGGATCTCGAAACAGAAAATCCGGTTGCCGCCCATGTCCACCACATACAGCTCGTGCTGAGGTGGAACAGGCGGTGGTTGAGGCGGGCGACCGAAACGAAAGCCCAAACTCCGCAAGACCCAGGCGGCTGCGCTCAGTATTCCCAGCACTGCGACAAGTTTTCTCATGCGTCAGTGATCCTTATTCAAAAGGCGTAAGCAACGGTTCAAGATCAGGGTGGTAATTCGCGACTCACTTCAACAAGACCATCCCGGCTTTGACGGCCCTCTTGTCAAAGGTGACTATTCGCTCGCACGCCCCCGCGAGCGCAGCCTCAACAATCAGCGTGTCGGCAATGTCGTCTGCTCCGGCGTCCAGCTTTTTCAAGGCTCGTATTACTGCGTCCCGTTGTTCGAACGCAAACTGACGAGTGTCGAGTAAGTCCTGCAGAGTCTGTCTAAGCTCGATGGCGGTAGCGCGGTAGAGACGCTTCAACACCCACCACAGCTCCACCAACACAATCAGGCTGATAAAGCCTTGTCGACGTTCGGTCAGTTGCCGCTCGATGAGTCGCGTGGCGCGCGCCGACTGAGCCGGGT
>JACCSD010000233.1 GCA_013813185.1 Burkholderiaceae bacterium | reverse complement strand
TGCGATGAAAATCCGCCAGCGGGAACGCCAGGATGGCGATGTCGGGCTGCCACCCAAGGATGTCTTTCTTGAAGCGCAGATAAGCCTGGTCGATCGCGTATCCGCCGACGCCGAAGTTGAGCACTTCGAGCTTGGCGCCGGAGTTCGCTTCCAGCAAATGCCCCCACGAGTCTTCGAAGGTCACGCGCTCGGCGAAAACGAAAGAGTCGCCGACGATCGCGACGCGGTGCCTCATTTTCGGCCCTGCGAGAACAGCGCCCTGGCTTGCCGCGCGCAGGCCTTCCGCGCTCGACAAATACATCCCGTCGCCGCCGCGGCGATTGGCGCCGACGGTCCATCCGAGCGCGTCGTCGTAGACCAGGTACGAAAGGTCGCCCGATGCCTTGTCAAAGACCTGCTGATTGGAAGCGGCAGTGTCCTGCCAGCTGCGCGGCAGCAGCACAGTGTTGCGGAACACCGTCGTGTCCGGCGTGTGGTGAACCAGCAGCCTGACGGCGATCTCGACCGGAATGAAGACCAACGCGAGCGTGATCAGATTCATCGCGACGGTCAGGCCGAAACCGCGCGAGCCGGAGCGGCGTGCGCGCCGGTACCGGTATGCGATCAGCGCGAGCGCAGATACAAAAGCGATCAGCGACACCACGAATCCGAGTCCGGGCGTCGAGAAAATGGAGCTTGCAAGCGACCGATCGCCGAGCCGGTGCAGCGAAAGCGCCATTGTTAGCGCGAAGAACTCGGCGGCGTAAAGCAAACCCAGCAGAACCACGTCGGTTCGCGGTGACGGTCTTGAAATGGCGTTCATCAACGAATCCTAGCCACTAGGCGGCCGATCCGCTACGTCGCCGCAAGCGTCGCCATACGCTCTCGGCGGTGCTCTTCGGATTGAGCAGCAGGTCAAGCGCTGCGACGATTGCGTACCCGGCCACCGGCCCCCACGAAGGTTCGAATCCGCAGCATTTTCTTCCCTGCCGATGAAAACGCCGGAATCCCTTTGTCAGCCCGATGCCGTGCACGATGTTGGTCCCCAGGCTGCGATGGTAGCCGCGCGCGGTCGAATCGAGCAGCCGAGCGTGTTCGTGCGGCTCGAGATGCGCCTGACCGTGGCGGCGGACTGTCATCAGAGCGAGCAGCGGATGCTGGTCGTAGCGGCCAAGCTCGTGGTGGATCGATTCGGCCTGACGTCGCGTGAAGGTGAGCACCTGGTGCACGAATGCGAAGTCCTTGTTCTTCAGCAGCTCGAAGCAGATATCGGCATCCTCGAGCGGGCACGCTTCGTCGTAAAAGTCGGGCCGGTCGCGGACCCGATCGCTGCGGTACATCACGCAGGTCGGCGAGCCGAATACATACAGCCCTTCGGTCCAGAATTTCCGGCACACTTCTTTGCCGCTGAAAACGCCGGCACCGAGCGGGAGGCCGTAGAAATGCACGCGCTCTTCGATCTGGCCGTAGGCTCCGATGAGCTCGACCGAGTCACTGGCTTCCGCCGCCGCCACCATTCGGCTCAGGCATTCCGGAAGAATCCAGTCATCGGCCTGCACCACCTTGCAGTAACCGCTGTCGGGCGAGATCTGACGCAACGCGCGGTTGTAGTTCTGCACCTGATTGACGAAAGCATCGTGGCGGATGTACCGGATACGTGAGTCGCGCGCGGCGTACGGCTCGATGATTTCGCGCGAACCGTCGGTGCTGCAGTTGTCCGACAGGATGAATTCGAAGTTGCCGTACTGCTGCGCCAGTACGCTTTCGATGCACTCGGCCAGATAGGGTGCGGTATTGTAAAAAGGCGTGACTACGCTGACAAATGGCTCTTGCATTGCATGTTCGCGGGTGTACGGCGCTGCGCCCCCCGAGACAGTTACGTTCCCTGTCCCGCCGTGTTTGTTGCCGGCGCACCCTCCCGCACCCGGTAGCGTCGTTTGCTCTCGATCCGTTCGGTAAAACTTTGCGCGATGCGCGCGACCAGCTGATTCCAGTCATGCGCAGCAGCAACTTCCTGGCGCTGCTTCGATTGCTCCGCATCGCGGTCAGCGCCAGCCAGGGCTTGCTCGATTGCCTGCGACCACTCGGCCGGCGTCTCGGCGATCGAGATCACGTCGCGGAACGCCTGCAACGCCTGAATCGAAGATCCGACGACCGGACGTCCGGTTGCAAGGTACTCATGCAGCTTCGCCGGATAAATGTACCTCGTATAGTCGTTGAGCCGGTAGCACAACATGCAAACGTCCATATGTTGAATGTAGGCCGGAAGCAACTGGAGTGGCTTCGCGCCCAGGGCGTGGACATTAGGCATCTCGCACAGGCGGCGATACAGCTCCGCTCGTGACCCCAGGTAGCCCACCGGCCCCACCAGCACGATCGACCAGTTCGAATGCCGCTGCGCCAGGTCGCGCAGCAGATCGAGGTCCAGGTGCGTCTTGATCACGCCGATGTAACCGATGCGCGGTCGGGCGATCGTTGCCAAGTCTGCCGGGCACGCGGCTGGAGTCGAGTATGCACGGTAGTCGACGCCATTCGGGATCTGCACGGTGTGCGGATTGACGCTTCCTTTCTTTTGCATTAACGCGGTCGAGTGCACGATCACCAGGTCTGCGCGCCGCAGCAGCCGCAGTTCGGCCTCCGGAATCGGCTTCTCGGTTTCTGAAAAGGTGTACTCATCGTCGATGTGATAACAGCTCACATCATGCGCAACCAGGTCCAGCGCAGCGCCAAGTTCGGGCCGCCAGATGTACAGCACGAACCGATTGCAGCCGGCGGCCTGCAACAGCCGCCGCGCGCGTCGCAGCCGCAGCCATTCGGTGAGCCGCGCCAGAACAGCCGGACGGTGCAGCCTGGGCAGCCAGCCGCTGGGGCGATAGATCAGAAGGCGCGAGCCGGCGCCATAGTCTGCCGCCGGAGGCCCGCTCATTGATTGGGCGCCGGAGCAGGCTTCGCGCCAGGTCGGGGCGGGGTCGACCCAGACTGTCGTGAAGTGCTGCGCGAGGCGCCACACGACATGATGGCGCACGCTCCACGGCGGCCCCCATGGGTCAGGGACGAGCGCAATGACGCCTACGCGCTCTTGCCGGGAACTGTCGGTCGACATCGGTCGCCAGAATCAGTCCTGAGCCTTCAGATAGCGCTCGGGCAGTCCGATGACGACGAACCGATCCAGCAGGCTCTGCACCTCGGGATCGATCTGCCCCGCGCGTGCGCGCTCGGCGGCATCCGCGCTGCATTCGACCAGATCGCCGTGGTAGCCGTACATATCGCCATTTTGATAGGCGAACCAGGTGGTGGGGAACTTCAGGTCGAGCCGAACTTTGCCGCCGTTATTGACTTCGCGCTCGAACATCGGGTTGAAGCAAAGTTTGCCCACCTGATGCGGCCATTCGAGCGCCGGACCCACCTCGACATTCTGCAGCGACTCGCCGTTTAACACGAAGTGCAGCCACTTGTCCCAGCGAAGGTCAGCCGGATCGGTCGGCGCAAGCGTCAGCGGATTGCGGCGCGCTAGATAGCCGCGTACCAGCGCGTACTCGCTGAATATGCGCGGCTCGTGCGATGCAAACAACTCCATGTACCCCTCGGCGCTGTGGGAATCTCCCCTGACTTCTTTTGGCGAAGCCGACTTGTTGCCGACGCGTGACAGGATGATCGGCGTGCCCGGCGCGCAGCGATCGGATTCTGCGAGCACGCCCGGTTTGTCTTTCAGGTACATGAATGCGTCCGAGCAGAAGACGCCGGCGAGCGAATCGTCGGCAAACGGCAGGCGCTTGTTGCCATCGGCGCAGATGAACACTGCCTCGGGGGCGATCCAGTATCTCTGGCCCCAGACGAGATAGAAGTTGAAGTCCATGCCGATGACCGGCGTCGAGTTGCGCCGCTGGGTCAGGTAGTGCGCAAACGGCCCGTAGCCGCACGCGAGATCCAGTATCGGTTTGTCGGCGGCGGGTAGCAGCCGCAGCAGCGAAAACGCCGCCAGCGTGCGCGGCAATACAACGCGGTTCCGGTAATAGGGCAGGTGATTCGGATCCGACGCAGTCGGCCCGCCGAAATAAAATTCGAACCAGTCTTCTGCGGACAGCTTCTGCCGATCGCCGTCAAGCATCGCGCGCAGCCGTGCTTCAACTCTCTTGCGGCCGAATTCCAGTACGGCATCGCTATGCCACAGGCGCCAACCCGGGAGCTTGTCGAGCGCCTTGAATCGTGGCGTGAAGCCGAGGCACCGCACCAACGCTTCCGGGCACCGACCCTGCTCGATCAGCGCGACGATCTGTTCGACCGGCGGGCCCTTGGATTCGAAGGTTCCGCCCTGATCCAGCAGGCCGACGTTGCCTTTGAGCAGAATCGGCACGCCGTCGACTACCGGATAACGAAAGCAGCGGCACTGAAGCAGCCCGTAACGAGCGGCCTCGTCGTGAGCGGAAAGTGTGCCCGAAGCGATATCGCTCGAATTGCTCGCCCCGCTGTTTACCGCGGTGAACGAAAACCCGCTGCGGCAATCGGGACAGCTGAACGAATCAATCCAATCGTGGAACGAAGACATCGCTCTCTCAGGGGTAACGGCGTGGCCAAACTGGGCGCGCTGCGCGGGAAATCTCCAGGATGCGTTCCAGCAAGAGAGACTCCGCACCGCGCGGCTTGCCCGCCAGCAGCCACAGCATCGTCAATGTGCTTGCGTACGTGAGCACCCCGGCCGGGATTGTAGCCGCCAGTTGCAGCAGCGGCCGCGCAGCGAGAGCGCCGGCGGCCAGTTCAGCCACCAGCATGGCCACTGCGATCGCCATCGTCGCGGCGGCGATCAATGGTCGCCAGAGGCCTTTCAGATACGCCAGACGAGGAAGGCCAAGGGCGCGCGAAATCATCAGGCACTCCACAGAGACGGAGATTACCGTGGCGGCAAGCTCCGCGTACGCGACTCCGGCGAGTCCCAGCGGGCGCGACAGCAGCACCACCAGGGGCAGCAGTACGACAAAGTGCAGCCCTTCGATCAAAGCAGTGACCCGGGTCTTGCCCAGCGCCAGCCAGGCGGAATAGTGATTCGACGTGG
>JACCSD010000208.1 GCA_013813185.1 Burkholderiaceae bacterium | reverse complement strand
GCTCCGCCGTCATCGCCGCCAGCCGCATCCGCATCAGCACGGCGTACGCGGTCCTGCTGTGCCCGCGTGAGGTCAAGCGGTCGAGCTCGCACGCGAGGCGCTCGACGTCTTTGCACAACCGAATGATTCGATGCGACATCTTCCTCAATCTCTACGGCATCCGAGTTGGTGCCGTCCTTTCAATCGATGCGATGTCAGTGTGTCGTCATTCGCCGCCCGTGATTGCGTCGATAAGCAGGGGATTCGGGTACGTCAAAAAGGCGAGGATTCGGGCGTCTTGCTCGTCCCACCGAGGTGCGCCGCCGCGTGGAGGGGGAGCGACCCTGATGGCGCCGCTTTGCACAAGCGCCTATGCTCGCGGCGCGGTGTTCGGAGGTAAAACCGTCCACAAAGGGAGAACCCATGCATCAGAAGTCGGTTGTTAAAAGGATTGCAGGTGCTGCCGTGCTGGTGACGGCGGCGCTAAGTTGGCCGGCGCACGCCGGCAAAACGCTCGATACGATCAAGCAACGCGGGCAGGTGGTCTGCGGCGTCAACACCGGCCTCGCTGGTTTTTCAGCCGCCGACAGCCAGGGAAACTGGACCGGGCTCGACGTCGATGTCTGCAAGGCCATCGCCGCCGCCGTGCTCGGCGACGCCAACAAGGTCAAGTGGGTGCCGCTGACCGCGCAGGCGCGGTTTACCGCGCTGCAATCGGGCGAGGTCGACATCCTGTCGCGCAACACGACCTGGACGTTGACCCGCGACGCCTCGCTCGGCCTCGACTTCGTCGGCGTGACCTACTACGACGGCCAGGGCTTTATGGTGGCCACGAAGACGAAGGTCACCAGCGCCAAGAATCTGAAAGGCGCCGATGTCTGCGTGCAGTCGGGCACCACGACCGAGAAGAATCTGAACGACTACAACAAGAGCAATAACCTGAACATGAAGCCGGTTGTGTTCGAAAGTCTGGAAGCGTCGGTCAAGGCGTTTTTCTCGGGCCGCTGCCAGGCCTACACAACGGACGCTTCTGGCATGGCCTCGATTCGCAACAAGGAGGCGAGCAACCCCAACGATTATGTAATCCTGCCCGAATTGATTTCGAAAGAGCCGCTTGGACCCGCGGTCCGCCGCGGTGACGCCGAGTGGTTCGCCATTTCCAAGTGGGTGATCTTCGCGTTGATCGAAGCCGAGGAATACGGGATCACGCAGGCGAATGTCGACCAGATGAAGGCAAGCACCGATCCAGCCGTGCAACGCATCCTCGGCAGCGGTGAGGACATGGGCAAGCTGCTCGGCCTCGACAAGGAGTGGGCCTACCGCGCGATCAAGGCCGTCGGTAACTACGGCGAGGTCTTCGAGCGCAACGTCGGCCCGAAATCCCCATTGAAGCTGCCGCGCGGGCTCAACAACCTGTGGAACAAGGGCGGCATCATGTACGCCCCGCCAATCCGCTGATCGATTCCTTTCTGGCTTGAACCTCCCTCCTTCGCGTCATCGAAGGAGGGCTTTACATGGCTGACAACAACGCGCTGGGACCTTCGGTGAGACGGCGCAGCTGGTCGTGGCGCAGCAAGGCGTTTCGCGGTGTCATCTACCAGGTGCTTGCGGTCAGCGTCATCGCGCTCGCGGTGTGGTTCCTGACCTCCAACACGCTGACCAATCTGCGCATCAGAGGCATTCAAAGCGGCTTCGACTTCCTGAGCCAGCCGGCGGGCTTCGGCATCGGCGAGAGCGTGATTGCGTTCGACTCGAGCAATCCGTACTGGAAGGCGTTCCTGGTAGGCCTGACGAACACGATCCGCGTTGCGATCATCGGCGTTCTGATTGCCACGGTGCTGGGCACGGCAATCGGCATCGGCCGCCTCGCCAGAAACTTCCTGGTACGTGCGGTGTGCGCGGCGTACGTCGAGCTCTTCCGCAACATCCCCGTGCTGCTACAGCTGCTGATGTGGTACCTGCTGTTGAATGAGCTGCTGCCGCCGGTGTCGGAGGCGCTGAATCCCGCGCCCGGAATGTATTTGTCGAAGGGAGGGTTCGCGTTTCCGGTGCCGGTATGGGTGCCCGGATATGCACTGATGCTGGCCGGCGCGATTGCCGGCGTGACGGCGGCGTGGCTTTACCGCCGCCGGGCGGCGGCGCAGTTCGCAGCGACCGGGCACGTGCGCGCCGTGTTCTGGCCGTCGCTCGCGATCATTGTTGTCGGCATCGCCGCGGGCTGGTTCGCCGGCGGCGCGCCGACCGCACTCGACTTGCCCGAAAGAACGCCGTTCAACGTCAGGGGTGGCGGCTCGGTGACGCCGGAGTTCCTCGCGCTGACCCTGGGGCTTGCGATCTACACCGCGGCGTTCATCGCCGAGATCGTGCGTTCGGGAATTCAGGCGGTTCCATGGGGCCAAATCGAAGCGGCAAGCTCGCTCGGCCTCACCCGGAATCGGCAGTTGCAGCTCGTGCTGCTGCCGCAGGCATTGCGCGTGATCATTCCGCCGCTGACCAATCAGTACCTGAACCTGACCAAGAATTCGTCGCTCGCGGTGGCCATCGGCTACCCCGACCTGGTGTCGATCTCGAACACCACTCTTAACCAGACCGGCCGCGCGGTCGAATGCATCACGATCATCATGGCGGTGTATCTGACGTTGTCGCTTTCCACAGCGGCGCTGATGAACTGGTACAACGCGCGCGCGGCGATCAAGGAACGATGAGCGCAGCCGCGAGCGCCACCGGCATTTTCGAGCCCGTTGCCGCACGCCCGGCACCGGTCGTGTCGCGCGGCGTGCTGGGATGGGCGCGGCGCAACCTGTTTGCCGGCCCGGGCAGCATTCTCGCGACGCTGACCATCGTCGCCGCATTGTTCTACTACGTGCCGGGATTCATCGAGTGGGCGGTGTTCAATGCGGTGGCGCGACCCGACAACGCCGCGTGCCGCGCGCTCGACGGCAATGGCGCGTGCTGGGGAGTGATCGCCGAAAAATACCGACTGATTCTGTTCGGCCGCTATCCGTTCGAAGAGCAATGGCGGCCGTTGGCGGCGACGGTTCTGATGCTTGCCATGCTGGTGGCCAGTTGCACACGGCCGCTGTGGAGCCGGTGGCTGGTGCTCGCGTGGGTGATCGTGTTCGCCGCGTTCTTCATGCTGATGCGCGGCGGCGCCTTCGGATTGTCGGAAGTCGAGACGGATCGCTGGGGCGGGTTGCCGCTGACGTTGCTGCTTTCCACGATCGGCATTGCGGCGGCGTTCCCGCTTGCTGTGCTGGTCGCGCTCGGGCGCCGCTCGAACCTGCCCGCAATCCGGACGATCTGCATCGTCTACGTCGAGCTGATCCGCGGGGTCCCATTGATCTCGGTGCTGTTCATGGCGTCGTTCATGTTTCCGCTGTTCATGCCGCAAGGGGTCACGATCAACGTGCTGGTGCGCGTGCTGGTCGGCATCACGCTGTTCGCGGCGGCGTACCTGGCCGAGGTCGTGCGCGGCGGCCTGCAGGCGATTCCGAACGGGCAGCACGAGGCCGCGGCGTCGCTCGGGCTTTCCTACTGGCAGACGCAGCGCAAGATCATCCTGCCGCAGGCGCTGCGACTCGTGGTCCCTTCGATCATGAACAGCTTCATCAGCACGTTCAAGGACACATCGCTGGTCACGATCGTCAGCCTGTACGAGCTGACCGGCTCCGTTACGCTCGCGCTCGCCGGCGATTCGAACTGGCGGTCGTTCTTCATCGAGGCGTACTTGTTCATTGCCGCGATCTACTGGATTTTCTGCTTCGCGATGTCGCGTTACAGCCAGTGGGTGGAGCAACATTTGAACGTCGGCCATCGGCGAGCCTGACCTCTTCCTTCAAATGAGCGAACCCATCATCACCTTCGACAAGGTCAACAAGTGGTTCGCGCAGTTTCACGTGCTGCGCGATATCGACCTCGAAGTCGCGTCGGGCGAGCGCATCGTGATCTGCGGCCCGTCGGGTTCGGGCAAGTCGACGCTGATTCGCTGCATCAACCGTCTGGAGGAGCATCAGCAGGGCCGGCTTGTGGTCGACGGCGTCGAGCTGTCCGACGACGTCAAGGCGATCGACGCGGTGCGTCGCAAGGTCGGCCTGGTGTTCCAGCAGTTCAACCTGTTTCCGCACCTGACGGTGCTCGAGAACCTTACCTTGGCGCCGATGTGGGTCACTGCCGTGCCGCAGAAAGAAGCTGAGGAGCGGGCGATGGCGCAATTGACGCGCGTGCGCATCGCCGAGCAGGCGCACAAGTATCCGCTGCAGTTATCCGGCGGTCAGCAGCAACGCGTTGCGATCGCGCGCGCGCTTTGCCTGACGCCGAAAGTCATGCTGTTCGATGAGCCTACGTCCGCGCTCGACCCCGAGATGATCAAGGAGGTGCTCGACGTGATCATCGAGCTTGCCGGTCAGGGGATGACGATGATTTGCGTTTCGCACGAGATGGGGTTTGCCAAGTCGGTCGCCGACCGCGTGATCTTCATGGACATGGGGCAGATCGTCGAGCAGAGCCCGCCCGAAGAGTTCTTCAGTCATCCGAAGAACGATCGGACGCGCGATTTTCTATCGAAGATCCTGAGCCATTGAATTACAGCGTCGGCGCAGGTGCAATCGGCAGGGCGTAAACAACGCGCGGCGAGTGCCGCGTCGCAATCAACCTAACGAACCTGGTGATCGGCTTCGGTTGATTAGCGCAGGCAGCCCGATACTATTAGCGGGATCGCGGGCCGGTGACGCGAAGTGCGCGATCACATCGTCCGATGCGACGCAGTCCGTTGCGCGCGATCATTTTGCGGGAGTCTTGGTTCCAGCAGCCTGGGCTGCACGTTGTCGCTCCCGCTTGATCGCGGCTTCGTCGATCTCGTCGAAATCCTTGTCGGCGCAGCGCTCGACCCAGCTCTGGCGCTCTTTGTCCAGCGTGGCCCCCTGTTGCTTCAGGCCCGGCAAGCGCGCGTTATACGTATCACCTATTTGATTGCGCCGCGTCTCTTCGTCTTGCAGCGCCTGCTTCGCAACGGCGTCGGCCGGGTCAAGCGCCGCGCGCTTGCGCTCCAGATCTGCATCCATGCTCTTGACTTCGGCGCGCTGCTGGTCGAGTGACGTTTGCTCTTTCAGCACGTTCTCGCGCATCACCATCAATCGATCCTGCTGATCCATGCACGAACGCAGTTGATCGCGGCTCATCGGCTTGGGCTTGCTCTTGCCCGGTTGCTTGGCCGGCGCTTTTTTCGGGGCCGGGCTGCCTGGATATGCGGGCATCGAAAACGATGCGGCCAGCAAGCCGACAATCGCCAGCGAGAGGCCAAGGCGCCGGGTGCGCGGGGTGTTTTGCATTCGGGTCTCCGACAAGTGCACGCAGTTTATTGAATCCACGGCAAGCCCTGTACCGCCTCGGCTCGCCCGCCGTTTGACGGCGCCCGCCTGCGGGTTTAACTTGCTCGCGCAGCGCCACAGAACGCAGGAGACCCCATGAAACTGACCACGGAGCAGCGCGAGCACTTCGAGCGCGAAGGCTATTTGTTTTTCCCCAGCCTGTTTTCGCGCGACGAAACCAAGGTGCTGACCGATGCCGTGCCGGAGCTTTATTCGCGCCGCGACATTTGCAACGTGCGCGAAAAGGATTCGGACTCGGTGCGCACCAATTTTGCCGCGCACCTTTACAGCGCGCCGTTCGCGAAGCTGGCGCGCCATCCGCGGATGGTCGATCCCGTGCGCGATCTGTTCGAAGAAGACGTGTACATGCATCAGTTCAAGATCAACGGCAAGATGGCGTTCGAGGGTGATGTCTGGCAGTGGCATCAGGATTACGGCACCTGGCTCAACGATGACCTGATGCCGACCGAGCGCGCGATGAACGTCGCGATCTTTCTGGACGACGTCAATGAGTACAACGGGCCTTTGATGTTCATCCCCGGCAGCCACAAGAGAGGTGTGGTCGACGCGCGGCATGATGTGTCGACGACCAGTTACCCGCTCTGGACGATCGATAACGATCTGGTCCGGCAGCTTGTTCAGCGCGCGGGCGGCAAGAACGGCGGCATCGCCGCGCCCAAAGGGCCGGCGGGATCGATGATTCTGTTTCACTCGTGCCTGGTGCACGCATCGAGCAGCAATCTCTCGCCGTGGGACCGCGTCAGCGTGTATCTGAGCTTGTGCACCGTCAGCAACCATATCCGCCGCTTCAAGCGGCCCGAATACATCGCGCATCGGGATTTCACGCCGATCGAGACATTGCCCGATGACTGTTTGTTGAAGGATTATCCGGTCGACCTGCCGTGGGAGAACGGCATGCCGACCACTGCGACGCAAACGTCCGTCGACGAGCTAAAGGTCGCCGCCTGATTTAGAGGAAGTACGTCTGCGCAAGCGCGGGCGGTGTCTGCCTCAGGCGCCCGTAGTCAAAGATGCCGGGTTTCGGCGGGGGCTGACGAGAAGTTGTCATGCCGCCCGTCGAGATACTGGATCGGCGCACTGGCGAGCTCATCGACAGTTGCATCGTCGAGGCAGTTGACCTTGATGGCGTAGAACTTGCCGCCGAGCTTTGGATCCATTCCCCATCCGAACGAACTCACGCCGCAGCGCTGGCAAAACAGGTGGTGAATGGTTTCCTTGCCGAACTGATACTCGCCGATTTTTGATTCGTCGGAGAGCATCCGGAATGCGTCCGGCTGCACCACCGCGAGCCAATTGCGCGTCTTGAGGCAGATCGAGCAATTGCATTTGAATGTACCGGCACTCAAGTCGAGATCAGCTTCGTAGCGCACCGCCCCGCAATGACAGCTTCCGGTGTAGGTCCTTCTCATCTTCGCCCCTGATCAGCTCAGCCGCTGACGATACTCAAAGTATTTCCGTCCGGGTCTTTGAAACCGTTCTTACGGCAGGTTGGCTACTGCGTCTCGCTTGCCCAGCCTATGAATCGCCTTGAATTGATCGACAATGAGCTACCTTTGTAGCGAGTTTGATGCTTACCTCTGTGCAGACCTATAGCGAACTTCATCCGACGCCTATTTCGTCCACCATCTCGGTGCTGGCGCGCCGCATCCAGGAACGCTTTCCAGGCTCGGGCCTGAGCCAGGTCGCTGCTGAGCTGGCCAAGCAGGCCGGCCAAAACCAATCGGTGATCGAGCATTTGCGGCGCCCGCTTTGGTGGCTGCGCGCACTGACGACGCTGACGATCGCGGCGTTGATCGGGCTGGTGCTGTGGGCCGCACTCGAACTCAGAACCGTTATCAGGGGAGGAACGTTCACAGTGGCCGAGGTGCTGCAGAGCATCGACGCCGCAACGAGCGAGCTGATTTTTCTGTCGCTCGTGGTCCTGTTCCTCGTTTCGCTGGAGACGCGCCTGAAGCGAAGAACGGCGTTGCGGATGCTGCATCGCCTGCGCAGCATTGCGCATATCGTCGATATGCACCAGCTGACGAAGGACCCGGAGCATGCGTTGCACCGCGTGGCGTCGACCGCTTCTTCGCCGTCGCGCACGTTGTCGCGCACGCAATTGCCGCGCTACCTGGACTACTGCTCGGAACTGCTCGCGTTGACCAGCAAGCTGGCGGCGTTACATGCGCAGCATTTGAATGACGCGGTCGTTCTGGGCGCGGTCAACGACATCGAGGCGCTGACGGCGGACCTGTCACGCAAGATCTGGCAGAAGATCAGCATCCTGGCGATGGCCGACCCGCAAGTACGGGCGCTCACGGCTTCAGAGCTCGATAAAGAAACAGCAGGCTGACGTCGATCCGATCGCCGGTAAAGCCCACCATGTCATACAGCACGCGGAATCGCGGCCGGCACGTCGTTTGCCGGCACTGACCCACCGTGCGGGTTGGGCATACTCCGCGTCCGCCACCCGACAACGAGTCACTGCCCATGGATG
Organism: Burkholderiaceae bacterium; assembly: GCA_013813185.1. GTDB lineage: Bacteria > Pseudomonadota > Gammaproteobacteria > Burkholderiales > Burkholderiaceae_F > JACCZX01. The sequence goes on along the minus strand of JACCSD010000208.1, from coordinate 5,765 downwards.
CAATAAAGCTTTTGATTGACCAACACCGCAAGCTTGAGGCCCAGATGAAGGCCGCGGTCGAAGCGCGCGAGCCGAAAGCGCGCGCAGCGTCGCTGGCCCGGGTTGGCGATGATCTCACCAAGCACATCACGTCCGAAGAAGAAGTGTTCTATCCCGCGGTGAAGGCCAAGCGCACCGAAGACATCCTGCTCGAATCCCTCGAAGAGCATTTGTCCTTGAAGCGCTTGTTGGCCGATCTGCTGACGATGGATCCGGCCGCGGACACGTGGGAACCCAAGTTCAAGGTGCTCAAGGAGCAAACCGAGCACCACCACGAGGAAGAGGAAGAAAATCTTTTTCCGAGGGTGCGTAAAGCGCTCGACGCAAGCCAGCTCGAGGCCTTGGGCCAGCAGATGCTTGCGCTGCAGCAAAAACTGCAACGTGGCGGTGATCCGCGCGAGGCGGTGGTTGAGCAGACCGACGAAGCAGCGCCGTTGAAGTAGTCGCTGATGGCCGTGCGCTACCAGTCAGCCGTGCGCTACCAGTCGAGCGTCACTAAAACGCGCGCCATGTTTTTTCCGCATAGGTCCGGTACCTCGGCTCGCCTGACCCAGCGGTACGCATCGACTTCGGGAATCTCGCGCTTGCCATGGCGCGGCGTGTAATGCGTCGAACAACGACACGTGTCGATATCGAGCGCGGGTTCCGGAGGATCGAGCACGAACAGATGCAGGTCTTTGCGCGGCAGGTATCGATGCACACCTGCATCACGGACCTGACTTTCGGCGAGTGTGATGCAGGCTTCTTCGCGCAGCTCACGCAGCGCAGCGGCGACGCTGGCTTCACCGTCGTCCCGCACGCCCTTCGGAATATCCCAGTAATTGCGGCCGGTGGCGTGGCACAACAGCAGTTCCCCGGGCATTCGGCGCACGATCACGCCGCAGCTGATCAACTTGGGCATCGTTGTTCGATTGGGAATAGGGCTTGCATCGTTAGTATTTTCAACTGTGCTCACTGACCATGCACTTTCCTATTTCTCGCCGACGCCGCATGGGTTCCGACCGCACACTGCATTCCGCGCTCATGGTGGCTGGAGTGATGATGACTGCGTGGGCGGCGTTACAGGCGTTTAGGCTGCTGTACGCGAGGCACCGGCGCGTCGAGACAGTCGCTTTCTCCCACAACGAGACCACTCCGGCGCGTCGCTTTCTGATCGCCGGTGACAGCACCGGGGTCGGCATCGGAAGCATCGACGCGCGCTCGACGGTATCGGGACGCCTGGCCGCTGCATTTCCGGGCACTGAGATCGTTAACCATTCCCGTGATGGCGCGCGGTCGACAGATGTTCCTGAGCAGATCGAGGCCAGCACCGGCGACTTCGATTTGATATTGATCTTGGTCGGCGGCAACGACGTGATTCGGCTGTCTTCGTATCAGTCGGTGCTGCAAGCCGCAGAGCACGTGCTCGATGTCGCGAGCTCGCGCGGCGCACACGTGGCAGTCGTACCGCCCGCCGACCTGGGGACCGCACCGATCTGGGTGTGGCCGCTCGACGCCGTGTTTTCGCGCCGCGCCGAAACCGTCCGGCGCGCCTGGCAATACGCAATGCGCGAGCGAGCCAATGTGCATCTGGTGGACTTGCGCATGCCACGCGACCGCGATCCGTTCCGCCTGGCGCCGCGCCGCTATTACTCGCCCGATGGCATTCATCCCAGTGCCGATGGATACGCCCTGTGGTTTGCGCAAATTACGCGGCAAGTGCCGCTGTTCGCAGAGGTCGGCGAGAGCCCACAGGGGAGGTTCGCCGATGCATAAGAGCAAGCTCGTCGCTGCGGTCATCGACTGTCAGACCGATGACTTGACGTCTGTGACGCAGTTTTGGAGCGCGGCGCTGGGCCGCGACGCGGATCCCTCCGACGACCCGGCGACGGCAAAGTACGTGCGTGTAGGAAGCGGCAAAGAAGAGCTGATCGTGCTGCTGCAAAAGGTGCCGCATGCAAGCCGTGTTCACCTTGACATCGAGACGGACAATATCGAGGCCGAAGTGGCACGGTTGGAAGCACTTGGAGCAAAGCGACTCGAGAAGGTAAAGACCTGGTGGGTGATGGAAGCGCCGACTGGCCACCGATTCTGCGTGGTGCGTCCGCAGCGCGATGGCGTGATGCCGGGCGATGCAAACCAATGGGTCTGATGGCCGGGTAATCGAGCTTTCCGCAAGCGGCCACACGATCGCGTCGTCGGCGACCCTACATGACAAATCTTGTTGCATGCGAAGCCGCACTGGTGACATAGTCGGCGCTCCTCCTGTAAACGCAGTGCCTTCCGACAGAATGTCTTTATTCGGCGCAGAGCAAGGCTCCGGCGTCTTCTCTTTTCTGAGGCGGGTGTTTGCGAACGGCGCGGACCCGCAGCGCGGCGTCGATGCAGAAGCCGCTGCTCTGCTGGCCGCGATTGTCTCCTCATCCGATGACGCAATCATCAGCAAGACGCTGGACGGGATCATCACGTCTTGGAACGCGGGCGCGGAGCGTTTGTTCGGCTATTCGCCTACCGAAGCGATCGGCCAGTCGATGACTCTGATCATTCCGACCGAGCGGCGCGAGGAAGAGAACGAGATCTTGCGGCGTCTCCGGCGAGGCGAGAGAGTCGAGCATTTCGAGACGGTTCGTGTTGCGAAAGGCGGCCAGACACTGGATGTTTCGCTGACGATTTCACCGGTACGCGATCGGCACGGCCGCGTGATAGGTGCTTCGAAGGTGGGGCGCGACATATCGGCCCGCAAGCGCGCGGCAGCAGAGATGCAGGCAGCGCAGGAACTGTTACGGCTGATCGTCGATAACGTGCCGGCGCTGATTTCGTATGTCGACCGCGACTACCGATATCAATTGAACAACCACACCTATGAGACATGGTTTGGAGAGCCTTTCCAGAATTTGGCCGGCCGGTTGGTCAGCGAGGTGCTGGGAGACGCGGCCTTCGCGAAAGTCAAACCGCGCATGGACGAAGCGCTCGCCGGACAACTGGTTTCTTATGACGATCAGCTTCCGTATCGAAACGGGGGAACGCGCTGGATCAACGCCAACTACATCCCGCATTTTGATACGAACGGTTCGGTCAGGGGATTTGCCGTCCTGGTGCACGACGTCGATGCGCATCGGCAGGCCGAAGACGCACAGCGCTTTCTCGTGGCCGTGCATGATGCGACGCGCGGCTTGCGCGACCCGAGCGAAGTGATGCTGCAGACCGTCTCGCTGGTCGGCTCACGTTTCGGCGTAATCCGATGCGCGTATGGCGAGGTTGATGACGCCGTAGAACATCTACTGGTGACACGCGGCTATACCGACGGCGTTCCCACCGTCGCCGGCTGGCATCGGCTGGACAGGTTTGGCGATTCGATGGTCAAAGAACTTAAGGGCGGCCGCACCGCGGTGGTATCGGACGTGCGCACCGATGCTCGCACCAATGACCCCGCGGCGTTGCCCACGTACGAGGCGATGCAGATCCGGTCGATGATCATCGCGCCGATCGTCAAAGGCGGGCGATTGGTCGCTCTGCTGGTGATGGCGGATCGCATTGTCCGCGAGTGGTCGTCGAACGATGCGTGGCTACTGGAACAAGTCGCAGAACGGATCTTCTTCGCGGTCGAAAGCGCCCGCGCGAACGCTTCACTGACTGAAAGCCGGGACGAACTGCAGCGCCTCAATGCCGAGTTATCGGAGGCAGATCGTCGCAAGGATGAATTTCTCGCGGTGCTTGCCCACGAGTTGCGCAACCCGCTGGCACCGATTCGCAATGCCGTGCATTACCTGCGCCTGAAGGCCTCGCCGGACCCCGCGCTGCGGAACGCGCGCGACATCATCGATCGGCAGGTCAGGCATCTGGTTCGGCTGGTCGACGATCTGCTCGACGTCTCCCGTATCAGCAGCGGGAAGATTGGCTTGCAAAAAGAGCGCGTCAGCCTCGCTTTGATCGTCACCAATGCGGTCGAATCATCGCGCCCCGCGATCGAATCAGAGAATCATCAATTGACGGTGTCGTTACCGGCAGAGCCGGTTTATCTGGACGCCGACCTGACTCGGCTGGCACAAGTGCTGCAGAACCTGTTGAACAACGCGGCCAAGTACACGGCGCCCGGCGGCAAGATCGGATTGCATGCCGAGTTTGACGGGCACGCTGTGGCAATTCGAGTGGTCGATACCGGTATCGGTATCCCGCGCGAGATGCTGCCCCGCGTGTTCGACTTATTTACTCAGGTCGATCGCTCGATCGAGCGGTCGACCGGTGGCCTCGGCATCGGCCTGACGCTGGTGCAGCGACTGGTCGAATTGCACGGAGGTACTGTCGAAGCGCGCAGCGAAGGGACTGACAAGGGCAGTGAATTCATCGTTCGCTTGCCGGCCTTTGCGGAATCGACCGGAGACGCAGCGGCTTCCAACAGCAGCGAAGCAAAATCGGCCGGCCGCCTTCGCGTGCTGATCGTCGACGACAATGTTGACGCAGCGGATACCCTGACCGAAATGCTTCGTGCTTCAGGTCATGACGTAGACACAGCGTACGACGGCCTGGCGGCTATCGGCGCCGTTGACTCGCATCGGCCCGACGTCGTATTGCTGGACATCGGCCTGCCCAAGCTGAATGGCTACGACGTCGCTCGCAAGGTCAGACAGAGCGATCCGCAACGCCGTATCGTGCTCGTGGCTGTCACCGGTTGGGGCCAGGATGAAGACCGGCGCCGGTCGCAGCAAGCGGGTTTTGATCACCATCTGGTCAAGCCAGTGGACCCGGCATCGCTCGACCGGATTTTCGCACTGGTTGCACCGTCAATGCCTGACATCGCCGCACGGCGATGAACACGAGCATCGGCGTTGAAGTTCCAAGCGCTGTTTAGACGCGCGAAACTACAGGATTCGGTTGAACCACCACAGCGATAGCAGCGCCGCGGCCAGCGCGAGCGAAGCGCCGATTGCCGCAAAGATCGCGGTTACTTCGGTCGGCTGTTGCCGCTCGAACGACAGCTTGGTGCTGAGCACCTGATAGATTTTTTTCAGCTGCGCGGCGTCGGTAGCGCGAAAGTATTCCGCACTGGTCACGTCGGCGATTTTCTTCAGCGCTTCTTCATCGAGCCGTACGCGCATGTTCCAGCCTTCGGCGTTCACGACCGTGCCTTCGGTGGTGCCGATGCCGACCGTGTAGATGCGCACGCCGTAGTCGCTGGCGATCTCGGCCGCTTTCAGCGGGTCCGGACCGACGTTGCTCTGCCCATCCGACAGCAGCACGACGGCAACCTGCTTATTGTCACCCTTCGGGTCCCGCGCCGGCAGCTCATCGGTGCGCCGGATTTTCTTTTCCCCGGGGCGCGGGTTGATGAATTCCTCGACGTTGATGCGCGCCGAGGGCAGTGCGGCGTCGAGCGCGATAATCAATCCGGTGCCGAGCGCGGTGCCGCGCTGCGTCTCCAGCCGGTCGATCGCGGCAGCGAGATCCTCGCGGTTATTGGTCGGTGACTGCACGACCGCCGCCGATGCGGCAACTGCGACAACTCCGATGCGCACGTTGCGCGGCTGCGCCTCGATGAATGTTTTGGCAGCATCGCGCGCAGCGCTGAGCCGATTGGGTTTGACGTCGGTCGCGCGCATGCTGTTCGACATATCGAGCGCCAGCACGATCGCGTCGAGGCGCGCCGGCAACGTAAGCGCTGCCTGCGGGCGCGCGATCGCCAGGATCAGCGCCGTCAGCGCAAGCGTCCATAACAGCAAGGGGAGCATGCGGCGCATGCGGCTCGAGGC
>JACCSD010000207.1 GCA_013813185.1 Burkholderiaceae bacterium | reverse complement strand
CGCAATGGCCGCTGGTCGAGCTTCGCGGTGTGAATGTGATCGAAAATCACCTCGGTGTTGAAGCGCTCGGCGTGCGCCAGAAAACGCGTCATCAAGTCGGGGCCCTGCACACCCTGCGCGTCGGCCGGCCAATTGTCGACATCGGTGGTCGTCATTAGCTGCCCGCCTTGTGCCAGACCGGTCACCAGCACCGGCTTCAAATTGGCGCGCGCGGCATAGACAGCGGCCGTGTATCCGGCCGGGCCGGAACCCAGAATAAGCACGCGTGCGTGTTTAGTCGTCGTCATAGCGCTCAGCTAGTTCCCTTCGCTGGTTCGAAGCAATTATATTGGGACGCTTGGGCTGAAACGAAGCAGGGGGAGAACGCAGCCGGCGTGTCAGTCGTCGCCGCTCGCTTCATACTTGCCCTGACTCGATCCCGACTTGGCAAGTCGATAGCTAATTGCGCGTTTGCGAGCGGCCGCGAAGTACTCCTCGTCGCTCATTCTGAAGCCTGACCGATAGCGAAGAGCACGCAGGGCCGGCGTCATGACAGCGAGAGCGACGCCGAGACTGCCGATGATCAGCGCGGCCTTCATTTCCCAGCGTCGTCGTCGTCTCGATAACCCGACTGAGGGCGGTTGACCTTGTATACCGCACCCGCAATTCCTACTGCAACCACACCGGCAAGAAAGAAGAGTATCGAAGGACCCACGGCTCGCTCCACACTAATTCGAGCCGCAAACTTTAAGGTTCCGCGGCCCAAGTTAAAGGTGTTTGAAGTGCCCGATTTCCTCCGGGATTTGGGCTAATAAACTGCCCCAAAGTCACATCTGCCGAAACAGGTGCGTGTAGCTGTCCGAAACGAGCAGGGTTTCAACTCGAGTCTTCAGCTTTACCAGCATTCGCCCGCGAAAATCGCGCGCCACGCCGGCAATCGACGTTGCATTGACCAGCGTGGAGCGGTGGATCTGCCAAAACTGGTTCGGATCGAGCTCGTCGACCAGCTCTTTCAGAGGCTTTCGAATCAAAGCTTCGCCCTCGCCGGTGACTACGCGCGTGTACTTGTTGTCGGCCTGAAAGTAGCTGATTTCGTCGACCGTAATCAGTTTCAGGCTTTGTCCGACCGATGCGTTGATCCATCGCAGATACTGCTTCGACGACTGCGCATTCGAGCTGATCTTCTCGAGCGCTACATCAAGCACCGCAGGAGGCGTTCCCAGCCTTGCCTTTACACGCGAGACTGCGGTAAACAAACGCGCGGCCGACACCGGCTTCACTACATAGTCCACCGCGCCTTGATCAAAAGCAGCCACGGCGTGCTGGTCGTAGGCGGTGACAAAGACCACATGGCAGCGACCACTGGCCTGGCGGGCGACTTCAAGACCGGTCGCGCCCGGCATCTGAATGTCGAGAAACAACACGTCGGGGCGATGCTCGTCGAGCAGCCGCAGCGCCTGCACACCATCGGCCGCCTCGCCGACGATCGCGAGCTCGGGCCACAGTTGTTCGAGTTGCTCGACCAGCTGATGGCGCAGTGTCGCTTCGTCCTCGGCGACGATCGCAGTCGGACTGCTCACGACTCCGGACCGGATGCCGCCGGGACGCGCATCGTCAGCTGCACCGTCGCGTCGTGCTCCTCGCAGTCGAGCGACGCGGCGCCGCCATACAGACCGGCAAGGCGCTCACGCACGCGCGTGAGCTCAGTGTCGTCCGCACAGCCGGCAGGATGGTCGAAACGCAATACGGTCACCACTTGATTGCCGATCCGGCTGATGCCGATTCTGATCGACGCCGGCGGCTCGCCCGACGGTTGCCTGACAGCGCGTTGCACCAGTGGCAGGAACAGCATTGGATAGAAACGGGCGGCGAGACAGTCGTCCGGCAGCGTTACATACAGCGCGGGACGCCCCGCATGCAGAGAAGTCACTACAGCCAGGTAGGCCTTGACCAGATCGATCTCGGCCTCGATCGTCGAACCTGCCTCTCGCATGCGGGGCAAGGCCACGCGCAGATAGGTGATCAACCGGTCGAGATCCTGTGCCGCCTGCGGCGCGTTCCTGCGATACAACGTTTCAATATCGACCAGCGAATCGAACAGGAACTGCGGCTCGACCTGCGCCTGCATCGCGATCAGCCGCGCTTCCAGAACCTCGCGCGCGATGGTGGCCTGCGCACGTTGCGCCGCAAGCACCGCGCGCTGTGTCGCCGAGCGTTGGCGCAAGTGCTGCCCGGCTGCAATAAACAGAAACGCATAAATTGAAAGGTGAGCAGTGCGGCCGATAAACCGCAGCCAGTCCGGTGGCATCGGCTTTGTCCTCTCCATCAAGGCCTGCCACACCTGATCAACGCCCATGGCACTTGCAATCGGCATCGTGATGGCGGCGGTCAGTGCGGCGCTGGCTATCGACGCTGCGACCAGCACGTTCCAGCGGGTGCGCTCGCTTGCCTCCGCCGCGACAATCAGCCAGGCCAGCAGGGCAGAGGTGAAAATCGACCCCGACACGATCGGTTCGAACGCGATGGCACGCCAAATGCCCGGCTTGCCCAGCTTATCGAACAGGTACGCTAAATCGAGAACTGACGCCACCAGGGTCGCCATCAAGACAGCCACTACATGACCTCGAGTGACTCGTATCGGGCGAGAACGCGTGGCAGGCGGCACTGGCGCCGGCAGTGCCTGACTCGTATCGATCGGCACTGCGCTCATACTGCCGCTGTCTCCCACTCAACCGG
>JACCSD010000202.1 GCA_013813185.1 Burkholderiaceae bacterium | reverse complement strand
AATCTCGAGCTCGACGGCGTGTTCGATGATTGCCAGGACATCGTCAAGAGCGTTGCGGGCGATCTCGACTTCAAGCAGCGCTTCAGCATTGGCAGCGTCAACTCGATCAACTGGGGCAGGGTGGTGGCGCAGGTCGTCTACTACTTCAAGGGATACCTGGCAGCGACGCAATCGAGCGATCAGAAAGTTTCATTCGCTGTGCCGTCGGGCAACTTCGGCAACATTCTGTCGGGCTGGGTCGCGAAGCAAATGGGTCTGCCGATCGAGCGCCTGGTACTCGCCACCAATGAGAACGACGTGCTCGACGAATTCTTTCGTACCGGGCGTTACCGAGTGCGCAGCAGCGGGGAAACGCACGCGACCAGCAGCCCGTCGATGGACATCTCGAAAGCATCCAACTTCGAGCGATTCATTTTCGACTTGATCGACCGCGACGCCGACCTGTTGCGCGAGCTCTGGTGGGAAGTCGATACACGTGGCGAGTTTCATTTGGGCGGCACACCGATCTGGCCGCTGGTTAACGCGAGCGGAGTTCTATCGGGCCGCAGTACACACACCGACCGCATCCGCACGATTCGCACGGTGTACGAGCGCAACGGCATCGTGGTCGACCCGCATACCGCGGACGGCATCAAGGTGGCTCTCGAACACATCGACCGCGATGTGCCGATGATCTGTCTCGAAACGGCGCTGCCGGCGAAGTTCCCGGACACGATCGTCGAAGCGATCGGTCGGGAGCCCGGGCGGCCTGCGTCTTATGTCGGACTCGAAGCACGGCCGCAGAAGTTCGTGTCCCTGCCGGCCGACGCCGCAGCGGTGAAGTCGTTCATCGAGCGGCATGTCTCGTGAAAGCGATCGGCTTCATCGGCTACTCGAACAGCGGCAAGACAACGTTGATCGAGAAGCTGATCCCAATCTTTCGCCGGCAAGGCCTTTCGGTTTCGGCGGTGAAGAACGCCCATCATGGCTTCGACATGGATCGGCCCGGGAAGGATTCGTTTCGTTACCGCGATGCCGGTGCGCAGCAGGTACTGATCGCAACCGCTTCGCGCTGGGCCCTGTTAAGCGAAACCCCGCGTCAGGCCGCTACCCTGGACGAGCTGCTGGGCGAGCTTGCGGCGTGCGATCTGGTCATCGTCGAGGGGTTCAAGAGCGAGGGAAGTATTCCGCGCATTGAAGTGCGCAGAACGGCGAATGCCGAGCCGCCGATCTTCCCGCGCGATGCGAACGTGGTGGCGGTCGCGAGCGATCATGCCGTCGATACGAACCTGCCCGTGCTCGACTTGAACGACCCCGATAAAATTGCGACGTTTATCGCCCAGCTGCTGCAATTACCGGCGCCCCGCGTCTGATTCCGTGCTTTCTGTCGAACAAGCGCTCGAGAAGCTGCTTTCCGCCGCGCATCCCGTCACCGACGTCGAGCCGGTCGACACGATGCTGGCGGCGGGTCGTGTGCTGGCGGTCGAAGTCGTATCGGCAATCGACGTGCCGCCACTCGACAACTCGCAGATGGACGGGTACGCGGTGCGCACCGTCGATGTTCCGGGCGTTCCGACGACGCTGCGGGTCAGCCAGCGCATCGCGGCCGGGCAGGTGGGCGGTCCGCTCGAGCCGGGCACTGCCGCGAGAATCTTTACCGGCGCTCCCATCCCCACGGGCGCCGACGCGGTCATCATGCAGGAGAAGTGCGAAGCCGTCGGCGACAAAGTGACGTTGAACGAGCGGCCGCCGCGCGGCGAAGCAATTCGCAAGGCCGGCATCGACATCACACGCGGCGACGAGGTGTTGAAGCCCGGCGTCCGGTTGAAACCGCAACACTGCGCGCTCGCCGCGTCGATCGGCGCGCAGCGGCTCACCGTGTTCCGCCGGCTGCGTGTTGCGACCCTGTTTACCGGTGACGAGCTGGTGATGCCGGGCGAGCCGCTGCCGCCGGGCAGTATCTACAACTCGAATCGCTTCATGTTGCGCGGCCTGCTCGAATCGTTGGGCTGCGAGGTGCACGATCTGGGCATCGTGCCGGACAACCTGCAGAGCACACGCGCTGCACTCGCGAGCGCCGCGTTGTGCGCCGATTTGATCATTTCGTCCGGCGGCGTATCCGTCGGCGAGGAAGATCACGTCAAGCCTGCCGTGCAAGCCGAAGGCACGTTGGATCTGTGGCAAATTGCGATGAAGCCGGGCAAGCCGCTCGCCTTCGGCCATGTGCGCGAGGTGCCCTTCATCGGCCTGCCGGGCAACCCGGTGTCGAGCTTCGTCACGTTTGTATTGTTCGCGCGGCCGTTTGTCTTGCTGCGCCAGGGAAGAATCGAAAAGTTGCGCGAGCTTCCATTGCGCGCCGACTTCGACTGGGAACAATCGAGCCGCCGTCGCGAGTTCTTGCGCGCAAGACTCAATGAGAGGGGCGGGCTCGATATTTTCCCAAATCAGAACTCTTCGGTGCTGACCTCGGTCACGTGGGCAGATGGCTTGATCGACAATCCGTCGGAGCATTTGATTCATGCCGGAGACATCGTGCGCTTTTTGCCTTTAGCCGAGCTGCAGTCATGAAGCTGCGCGTCTTGTATTTTGCGGCGCTGCGCGAGCGTATCGGGCGCTCCGAAGAATCGCTCGATGCTCCGAATGACGTAGCAAACATTGCGCAGCTAAGGGACTGGCTGGCGCAGCGAGGCGAGCCCTGGTCCAGTGCGTTTGCCGAAATCCGGCGTGTGCGCGCCGCGGTCGATCAGACGATGGTCGATGATCGGCATGCGCTGCACGACGGCGCCGAAGTTGCATTCTTTCCTCCGGTCACGGGCGGTTAGATGCCGGTGCGTGTGCAGCACGAGGATTTTGATGTCGGCGCCGAGATCGCCGCTTTGCGGTCAAACAATCCGAGGATCGGCGCGGTCGCAAGCTTCATCGGCATCGTGCG
>JACCSD010000198.1 GCA_013813185.1 Burkholderiaceae bacterium | reverse complement strand
GGCACGATTTTTCTGATGTGGCTCGGCGAGCAGATTACCGAGCGCGGACTCGGCAATGGAATTTCGATTCTGATTTTTGCCGGCATCGTCGCCGGCTTGCCGACGGCCATCGGTGGCCTGTTCGAACTGGTACGCACCGGCGGTTTGGCTCCGTTAGCGGCTATCTTCATCATCGCGCTGATCGTCGCAGTCACGGCATTCGTCGTGTTCGTCGAGCGCGGGCAGCGCAAGATCACGGTGAACTACGCCAAGCGCCAGGTAGGCAACAAGGTGTACGGCGGACAGAGTTCGTTCCTGCCGCTGAAGCTGAACATGTCGGGCGTGATTCCGCCGATCTTTGCTTCGTCGTTGATACTTTTCCCGGCAACGCTTGCGAGTTGGTTCACCACCGGCGACGCGACGCTGTGGATTCGCGATCTGGCCGCGGCGCTGTCGCCGGGCCAGCCGCTCTATATGTTTCTGTACGCGGGGTTGATCATCTTCTTCTGTTTTTTCTATACCGCGCTCGTATTCAACAGCAAGGAAACCGCCGATAACCTGAAGAAGAGCGGCGCCTTCGTACCCGGGATCCGTCCAGGGGATCAAACGGCGCGCTACGTCGACCGCATTCTGATGCGCCTGACGCTGGCCGGCGCGATCTACATCACGTTTGTCTGCCTGGTGCCCGAATTCTTGAATACGCGTTTTTCGGTGCCATTTTATTTTGGCGGCACGTCGCTGTTGATCGTCGTAGTCGTGACGATGGACTTCATGGCGCAGGTGCAGGCCTACTTGATGACGCATCAGTACGAATCGCTGCTGAAGAAAGCCAACTTCAAGGGTTTTGGCCCGGGCCAGCTGCCGCGCTGATGTCCAAAGATGACGCGATTCAAATGCAGGGGGAGATTCTAGAGAATCTCCCGAACGCGACGTTTCGAGTGAAGCTGGAAAACGGCCACGTAGTGTTGGGACATATTTCCGGAAAGATGCGAATGCACTACATCCGTATCCTGCCGGGCGACAAGGTGACGGTGGAGCTGACGCCCTACGACCTGTCGCGAGCGCGCATAGTGTTTCGTGCCAAATAGGGCACGTGGAGATGGGAATAGTCCCCTCCCTAACCCTCCCCTGAAAGGGAGGGGAAAGTTCTAGCTGCCGCGCTTGCGCGGCACGGAGATAGAGAATGAAAGTGATGGCTTCCGTAAAAAAGATGTGCCGTAAGTGCAAGGTCATCAAGCGCAAGCGCGTGGTGCGAGTGATCTGTTCCGATCCGCGCCATAAGCAGCGTCAGGGATAGGAGTAGCAATGGCTCGTATTGCCGGCATCAACATTCCGCCGCATCAACACGCCGATATTGGCTTGACGTCGATCTACGGCATCGGCCGGGCGCGCGCGCGCGCGATCCTCGACGCCGCTGGAGTTCCGTACGACAAAAAGGTCAAGGAGCTCAACGACGCCGAAGTCGAACGTATTCGCGAGGCGATGGGACGCGCGACGGTCGAAGGCGACCTGCGGCGTGAGGTCCAGCTTTCGATCAAGCGTCTGATCGATCTCGGCACGTACCGCGGTGTTCGGCACCGGCGCGGCTTGCCCGCGCGCGGCCAACGTACCCGTACCAACGCACGTACACGCAAAGGTCCGCGCAAGGCCGGTGTGTCGCTGAAAAAAGCAGCAACCTAGGAAACTAAATGGCGAAAGCTCCATCTCCGCAACAGGTCGCTGCTCAGCAGCGTGCGCGCAAGAAGATCAAGAAGGTCGTCTCCGACGGCATTGCGCACGTGCATGCGTCGTTCAACAACACGATCATTACGATCACCGACCGGCAGGGCAACACGCTGTCATGGGCGACGTCGGGCGGGGCGGGATTCAAGGGCTCTCGCAAATCAACGCCCTTCGCTGCGCAGGTCGCTGCTGAAACCGCGGGTCGTGCTGCGCAGGAACACGGCATCAAGAGTCTTGACGTGCGCATCACCGGACCCGGTCCGGGCCGCGAGTCGTCAGTGCGGGCGTTGAATGCGATTGGTATTCGTGTTTCGTCGATTCAGGACATCACACCGGTTCCGCATAACGGCGTGCGTCCGCCTAAGCGCCGCAGGGTATAAACCCGCGACGATTAACCACTGTCTGCATGACCGATGCAGACTTAATGCGGCAAATGTCGCAGGATCATTGAGGAAAGATAGTGGCTCGTTACACAGGACCCAAGTTAAAGCTTTCGCGTCGCGAAGGCACCGATTTGTTTTTGAAGAGCTCGCGCCGCGCTTTCGATTCGAAGGCAAAGGCCGACAGCAAGCCCGGCCAGCATGGGCGCACCTCGGGTGCACGCCAGTCGGACTACGGCACGCAGTTGCGCGAGAAGCAGAAGTTGAAGCGCATGTACGGAGTGCTCGAGCGGCAGTTTCGGCGCTATTACCAGGAGGCATCGAGCCGCAAGGGAAACACCGGCGAGCAGTTGATCATGCTGCTCGAATCGCGGCTCGATAACGTCGTCTACCGGATGGGGTTCGGAGCGACGCGCGCCGAGGCGCGGCAATTGGTGTCGCACCGGGCGATCGCGCTCAATGGCGAAACCGCTGGTATTGCGTCGATGCGCGTGCGCGCCGGCGACCTGATCGCCGTGCGCGAAAAGGCGCGCAAGCAAGGCCGTATCGCAGAGTCGCTGACGTTGGCCGGGCAGACTGGTTTCCCATCGTGGGTCGATGTCGACACGACCAAGCTGGA
>JACCSD010000189.1 GCA_013813185.1 Burkholderiaceae bacterium | reverse complement strand
CGTACCTGATAGGCATACTTCGGCACTCCATCCCACGCGTCGGCGAACGCAAAGGTCTGACTCGCCTGATGTTCGGTCGAGTGAAACTGCACCGAATGCTTGACAAGCCCCACTTTTTCGATCGCCGCTGCGCAACCCATCTGCTCAAACAGGGGCAGGCCCATCGGCAGCAGCGACTCGCCGATATGAAAGCGCGGATGTCGATCCTTTTCGAGCAGCAGTACGCGCCAGCCCTTTTGCACCAGCAACGCACCGGCCGTGCTGCCGCCCGGACCACCACCGATGATCACGATGTCGGCGCTCAGTTCGTCGATGCGTTCATCGACAGCAGGTGGCGGCGCGCGCTGTGCGTCGACCTGTTGCGATCGCGTGTTAGAAGCTGCAAGCATGGCCGAGCGAGTGTATCAATCGGGCCGCCTCGAATGACTAGAATTCGACCCTTTTGCCTGCCGTCAACGTCTTGGCCAACCCCCTGAACCGCATCGGAATGCAATGGCTGCCGGCGCCGAAACTCGCCGGGTCGCGTGCATTGCACGATTCCCGCACGCTCGGCGTTGCGACCCATGGCGGCGACGCTCCGCTCGCCGTCGCGTCACATCTGCCGCAGGCGCACCTGCTCAAAAACGTCATCGACAGCGATCAGCCGGTAGTCGAGCTGTGGAACGGGCGCTACGAAGCGCGCGATGAAACGATCGGCACGACGCATTGTCGGCACAACGGCGAGGTTTTGTTTGCGACGGTGTCGGCTCCCGTATCGAGTCCAGGCGATGACTCGCTGGGAGCCGCCACGTACGTCGCGTACCGCTCTTTGCTCGATGCGTTGGAGGCAACTGGTTACCCGCATTTGCTGCGGATATGGAATTCGATTCCGGATATCAACGTCGATGACGGCGGGCTCGAGCGTTACCGGCGGTTCAATCTGCAGCGCTTCAAAGCGTACGAAGAATCGAAACGGCCGACGCATACCGGTGCGCCGGCGGCGTGCGCGCTCGGCAGCTTCGGCGGCCCGCTGGTGCTGTATTGCCTGGCGGCGAAAACACCTCCCGAGTCGATCGAAAATCCGCGCCAGACCAGCGCCTACCGGTACCCGGAGCAGTACGGCCCGCGTGCGCCGAGTTTTTCGCGCGCAGCGCTGTGGCGCGGGGCCGATGACGAAAGCGACGTGTTGTTCGTGTCCGGCACCGCGAGCATCGTCGGTCATCAGACGCTGCACCACGGCAACGTCGTCGCACAGGCGCACGAAACGCTAACCAATCTGCAGGCGGTGGTCGCGACCGCGGTCAGCCAGGGCGCGCGCGATATTGCGCTGCTTTCCGATCTGATGCTGAAAGCCTACGTGCGCCACCCGAGCGACCAGCCTCGGGTCCACCAGGCGTTGGCCGGGCACGGTCTGAATGCGGACGCCGTTTTGTACCTGCACGCCGACATATGCCGTGCCGATTTGCTGGTGGAGATCGAAGCGATCGGCCCGGCGCGAGCCCTGGAAATCAAGACAGAAACAATCGATACGCGGGATTCTCGGTTTCGTTCCAGTAGCGATAGCCGACCGCCGCCAGAAACCGGCTGAAAGCGCGTCTTTCGTTCGACGGCACCTGAAGTCCGACCAGCACGCGCGAGTAATCGGCCCCCTGGTTGCGGTAATGGAACATCGAGATGTTCCAGCTCGGCGCCATGCTGGTCAGGAACTTCATCAGCGCGCCCGGGCGCTCGGGAAACTCGAAGCGGTAAATGAGTTCGCCGGCGGCCAGCGCACTTTTGCCGCCGACCATGTAGCGCACGTGCTCGGCTGCGAGATCGTCGTGCGACAGATCGACGGTGGCGTAACCGTGACGCCGAAAATGACGTGCCAGCGTTTGATTGTCGCCTGCGCTCGCGGTGCCAATGCCGACAAACACCTGCGCAACGGCCGCGTCCGAGATTCGATAGTTGAACTCGGTCACGTTGCGGGTGCCAACGAGCGCGCAGAAACGCTTGAAGCTGCCGCGCTCTTCCGGAATCGTGATTGCGAACAATGCTTCACGCGCTTCGCCCACTTCGGTGCGCTCGGCCACGAAACGAAGGCGATCGAAGTTCATGTTCGCGCCGCCGGCGATGGCAACCAGCGTGCGCTGCTTAAGCTTCTCCCGCTGCGCGTACACCTTCATGCCCGCAACCGCCAGGGCGCCGGCGGGCTCCAGAATCGAGCGCGTGTCCTGAAACACGTCCTTGATCGCGGCGCAAATCGCGTCGGTGTCGACCCGCACGATGTCGTCGACGTGATCGCGGACCAATGGAAACGTGTGCTGACCCACCGCGCGCACCGCCGTGCCGTCGGAGAAAAGTCCTACGTCTTGCAGGCGCACCCGGCGCCCGGCAGCAACCGAACGCGCCATCGCATCTGAATCGGTGGTTTGCACGCCAATCACCGTGATCTGCGGGGCGAGCGCCTTGATGTACGCCGCGACGCCCGCGATCAGGCCGCCACCGCCGATGGCGACGAACACCGCGTGAATCGGCCCGTGCTCGACCGGATGGTGCTGCCGCAAAATTTCCATCGCGATCGTGCCCTGCCCTGCAATCACATCCGGATCGTCGAACGGATGCACGAATGTCAGCTTGTTTTTGCGTTGCAGTTGCAGCGCATGCGCGTAGGCATCGGAATACGAGTCGCCGAACAACACCACTTCGGCGCCACGCTCGCGCACCGCATCGACCTTGACCTCGGGCGTCGTGACCGGCATCACGATCAGCGCACGGCATTCGAGTTTCTGCGCAGCAAGCGCAACACCCTGCGCATGATTACCCGCCGAAGCAGCAATGACCCCGCGCTTCAATTGCTCGCGCGTCAGCTGCGCCATCTTGTTGTACGCGCCGCGCAGCTTGAAGCTCTTGATCGGTTGCAGATCCTCGCGCTTCAGCAGCACACGGTTGCCGAGTCGCACCGACAGACCGGGCGCCAGTTCGAGCGGCGACTCGATCGCGACGTCATACACGCGCGCAGTCAGAATGCGGCGCAGATATTCCTGGGCCGGCATGATGTCACTCCCCCTATGAGCGGGCAAAGTATCACGCCTGCGTACCATGCAGACATGTCACTGCATCCACCGCCGTACGCCGGGCTGACACCCGACACCGTGCTGAACGCCATCGACAGCACGGGCCTCGCCACCGACGGTCGCCAGCTTGCGCTGAACAGCTATGAAAATCGCGTGTCGCAAGTCGGCCTCGAAGACGGAACGTTTGTCGTCGTCAAGTTTTATCGGCCGGGCCGCTGGTCCGAAGTGCAGATCCTCGAGGAACATGCGTTCATCGCCGAACTGGCCGAGCGTGAGATACCCGCAGTTCCTGCGCTTTCGATTGCCGGCCAAACGCTGCATTCGTTCGAAGGCTTTCGCTTCGCCATCTTTCCCCGCGCCGGCGGACGCGCGCCCAACATGGACGATCCCAGCGTGCGCCAATGGCTCGGGCGCTTTCTCGGCCGCATCCATGCGCTAGGACGCGTCACGGCTTACACCGACCGCCCGGCGCTCGATATCGCAACATTCGGCGTCGAGCCGCGCCGCTATCTGCTCGAAGGCGATTGGCTGCCGCCCGAACTAAAGGGTGTCTACGACGGCGTCTCGCAGCAGGCGCTCGATCTAGTCGCCGCTCAGTACGACCGCGGCGCCCATCATTCGCTGCGACTGCACGGCGACTGCCACGAAGGCAACGTGCTGTGGACCGATTCGGTCAACAACGTCGGACCCCACTTCGTGGACTTTGACGACAGCCGCATGGGCCCGGCAGTGCAGGATTTCTGGATGCTGCTCGGCGCCGGCCGCGACGAACAGACCGAGAGGCTCGCTGACCTGCTCGAAGGCTACGAAGATTTCGCCGAGTTCGATCGCCGTGAGCTGGCGTTGATCGAGCCACTCCGAACCTTGCGCCTTCTGCACTACTCAGCGTGGATAGCGCGCCGCTGGGACGACCCGGCATTCCCCGCCGCGTTTCCGTGGTTCAACACGCAACGCTACTGGGAAGACCGCATCCTCGAACTGCGCGAGCAGATCGCAGCGATGCAGGATGAAGTCTTAGTCGTCTGACTAGTTACACTTGCTTCCCAAGCGTAACGAGTGCGCTTGGGCAACTCAGATGAACGCCCCGCTGTCACCTCAATCCGTGCGCACGCAATCGGAAGCCGATCATCCGCCGCGGCTGCGCGAGATTCCGTACAACTACACGTCGTTTTCCGATCGCGAGATCGTCGTGCGCCTGCTCGGACCAGAAGCCTGGCGCGTGCTCGACGAATTGCGCAGCGAGCGCCGCACCGGGCGCTCGGCGCGCATGTTGTACGAAGTGCTCGGCGATATCTGGGTCGTGCGCCGCAATCCCTACCTGGAAGAAGATCTGCTCGACAACCCGAAGCGGCGCGCCTCGCTGATCGAGGCGCTGCATCATCGCCTGGGCGAGATCGACAAGCGGCGCGAGCCGGAAGACCTCGAGCGAGATGGAAAGGTTGGCCAGCTGCTGACAGCAGCGCGCAAGGCGGTGCGGGCGTTTGAAGCTGAATTCCGTGCAACGTGGGATCTGCGCAAAAAAGCGCGGCGTGCGCTGACGCGCCACACACGCAATGACAACGTGCGCTTTGACGGCTACGCGCGCGTCACGCACGTGACGGACGCGACCGACTGGCGCGTCGAGTATCCGTTCGTGGTTCTGCACCCCGACCATGAAGAAGAAATCCCCGCCCTAGTTCGCACTTGCGTTGAGCTCGGCTTGACAATCATTCCGCGCGGCGGTGCGACGGGCTACACCGGCGGCGTGATTCCGTTGACACCGCACTCGGCGGTCATCAACACCGAGAAGCTCGAAGCGCTGTCGGAGGTCGAGTTCACCGCGCTGCCCGGCGTCGAAGCGCAGGTACCCACCGTGTTGTCGGGCGCGGGAGTCGTTACGCGCAGAGTCGCCGAAGCCGCCGAGCGCTCCGGCTATGTGTTCGCGGTCGATCCGACATCGGCCGATGCTTCGTGCGTCGGCGGCAATATCGCGATGAACGCTGGCGGCAAGAAGGCGGTGCTGTGGGGCACTGCGGTTGACAACCTGGCGTGGTGGCGCATGGTCGATCCCGAAGGCAACTGGCTCGAAGTCGAGCGCATCGGCCATAGCCTCGCCAAGATTCACGACGCGCCTGAAGCTGTATTTGAGCTGACATACAAGGATGGTGCGCGGTCAGCCGACAGGGCCAAGGTGCTGCGGACAGAACGCCTTCAACTCGACGGAGCGCAGTTTCGCAAGGTCGGCCTTGGCAAGGACGTCACCGACAAATTTCTCGGTGGCTTGCCCGGCGTGCAAAAGGAGGGGTGCGACGGGCTGATCACGTCGGCACGCTGGATCGTGCACAAGATGCCGCCCCACGTTCGTACCGTGTGCCTGGAATTTTTCGGGCAGGCGCGCGAAGCGATCCCTTCGATCGTCGACATCACCGACTACCTTGCGCGGCGTCCTGGCGGCGCCACCTTGGCGGGGCTCGAACATCTCGACGACCGCTATCTGCGCGCGGTGGGCTACACGACCAAATCGAAGCGCGGCAGCTTGCCCAAGATGGTGCTGGTCGGCGACATCGTCGGCGATGATGACGCGGCGGTCGCGCGCGCGTCTTCCGAAGTCGTCCGAATGGCCAACGCTCGGAGCGGCGAGGGCTTTGTTGCGGTCAGCGCCGACGCGCGCAAGAAGTTCTGGCTCGATCGGGCTAAAACCGCAGCGATTTCGAAGCACACCAACGCGTTCAAGCTGAATGAAGACGTCGTCATCCCGCTGCCGAAAATGGGCGAATACACGGATGCGATCGAACGAATCAATATCGAGCTTTCGCTCGAAAACAAGCTCGAATTGGTCGATGAACTGGCCCGGTACTTTGACACCTCGTTTGCGCTTGGAAAGACCGGCGACGCCGAGTTCGACCGCCTGCCGCGCGACGAGATCATCGGCGACCGACTTGGCGAAGCACGCGAGCTGCTCGCGTACACGGCCGAGCGTTGGCGCTACCTGTTAAACCACTTCGACACACCGCTGGCCGAGGCGCGGCCTGAGGTGTCGCGGCTTGGCCTGGGGCACTTGGCGGGCGAGTTCGACCGCCGCGTGATCGGTAACGATCAAGCCCGTGTCATTGACGTTTTGCAGGACCACACGATCCGGGCTTCGTGGAAGACCGAAGTGCGAGCGCCGCTGCATCGCATCTTTTCCGGTGATGCGTTCGCGCCGTTGCTCACGGAAGCCGACACCATTCACAAACGCGTGCTGCGTGGCCGGGTATTCGTCGCGCTCCACATGCACGCTGGCGACGGCAACGTTCACACGAATATCCCCGTGAACTCCGACAACTACGTGATGCTGCAGCGGGCGAACGCCGCGGTGGCTCGCATCATGCAGATCGCCCGCGACCTCGGTGGCGTGATCTCGGGTGAGCATGGCATCGGCATCACGAAGCTCGAGTTCCTGACCGATGAAGAAACGTCGGGATTTCGCGGCTACAAGGACGCCATCGATCCGGAAGGCCGTTTCAACAAGGGCAAGCTGATGCCGGGCGCGGACATGTCGAACGCGTATACGCCGAGCTTCGGACTGATGGGTCACGAATCGCTGATCATGCAGCAGAGCGATATCGCGAGCATCGCCGATGCCATCAAGGATTGCCTGCGCTGCGGCAAGTGCAAGCCAGTGTGCACGACGCACGTACCGCGCGCCAACCTGCTCTACTCGCCGCGCGACAAGATTCTTGCGACTTCGCTGCTGATCGAAGCGTTTCTGTACGAAGAGCAGACGCGGCGCGGAGTATCGATCAAGCATTGGGACGAGTTCTCCGATGTGGCCGACCACTGCACGGTGTGCCACAAGTGTGAGTCGCCATGCCCGGTCGACATCGACTTCGGCGACGTCTCGATGGCGATGCGCGATCTGCTGCGCCGCATGGGAAAGAAAAAATTCAACGCCGCTGGATGGGCGTCGATGTTTTTCCTGAACGCGAAGGATCCACAAACGATCAAGGTCGTACGCACCGTAATGCTCGAATGGGGTTTCAAGTTGCAGCGCTTCGGCAACCAGTTTTTTAGGCCGGCGGCTGCGCTGCAGGTGCGCTATCCGCCGTCCACCACCGGCGGCCGTCCGAAAGTAAGCGAGCAGGTGGTGCACTTCATCAACAAGAAGATGCCCGGCAACCTGCCCAAGAGAACCGCGCGCGCGCTGCTCGATATCGAAGACTCGCGCTACGTGCCGATCATTCGTGATCCACAAAAAACAACGGGGGAAACGGAGGCGGTCTTTTACTTCCCGGGCTGCGGCTCCGAGCGCTTGTTCTCGCAAGTGGGGCTGGCCACGCAGGCCATGCTGTGGCACGCCGGCGTGCAGACAGTGCTGCCGCCGGGTTACCTGTGCTGCGGCTATCCGCAGCGAGGCGCGGGTCAGTTCGACAAGGCCGAGAAAATGATTACCGACAATCGCGTGCTGTTTCACCGCGTTGCCAACACTCTGAACTATCTTGACATCAAGACGGTGGTCGTCAGCTGCGGTACCTGCTACGACCAGCTGCAGGGCTATCAATTTGAGGATATTTTCCCCGGCTGCCGCATCATCGACATCCACGAGTACTTGCTGGAGAAAAACATTCGCATCGAAGGCGTAACCGGCATGCGTTACATGTATCACGACCCATGCCATTCGCCGATGAAGCTGCAGGCGCCGCTAAAGACGGTCAACGCACTGGTCAAGACCGTCGACAACGTCGCGATCGAGAATAACGATCGTTGCTGCGGAGAGTCGGGAACGTTCGCCATCGCTCGGCCCGACGTGGCGACGCAGGTGCGTTTCCGCAAGGAGCGCGAAGTGCGCGCCGGCGCCGACAAGCTCCGCGCCGACGGCTTCGACGGTGAAGTCAAGGTGCTGACTTCCTGCCCGTCGTGCCTGCAGGGACTGAAGCGCTACAACCACGACGCCGACATCGACGCCGACTACATCGTCGTCGAAATGGCACGCCATGTACTGGGCGCCGATTGGTTGCCCACGTACGTCGAGCGAGCCAATCGCGGCGGCATCGAACGCGTGCTGGTATAGCGATGAAGCTTGCCGATTGCGAACTCTGCAAAAGCGACGGCGGCGTGATCGTCCTCGCCAACGAATGGCTGCGCGTGGCGCTGGTCGACGAGCCGGATTATCCCGGCTACGTGCGCGTGATCTGGAACGATCACGTACGCGAGATGAGCGAGCTGCATGACGACCAGCGTATGCGCCTGATGCGGACTGTGTTCGCGGTCGAATCGGCGCAGC
>JACCSD010000187.1 GCA_013813185.1 Burkholderiaceae bacterium | reverse complement strand
CGACAAACGTGAACTCATGCCCCGCACTGCGCTTGCGCACGCGCTCGAACAGGCGATACGTGCCGCCGTACAAATCGTCGCCGGCAACAATATGCGCGCCGGCGTCGAGCGTCTCGAGCACGGTTGCAATCGCCGCCATGCCGGACGCGAACGCATACGCCTGCGCACCGCTTTCGAGATCGGCCACGCATCGCTCGAGCGCCCAGCGCGTCGGGTTGTGCGAGCGGCCGTAGTCGAGCCCCTTGTGCAGGCCCGGGCTTTGCTGCACGAAGGTCGACGTCGCGTAGATCGGCGGCATGATCGCGCCGGTCGACGGGTCGGGCGATTGACCGGCGTGAATTACGCGCGTCGCGAAGTCGTGCTCGTCGCTCTTGTTTTTCATGTCAGTTTCTTGCGCAAGTGATTCAATAGATCGACCCGTGTGACAAGGCCGTAGAACTGATTGTCATCGGCGATGATCGCGACCAGACCACGGTCCAGGATTTCCCGCAGCGTTTCAATGCTCGCATCGGGCCGCACGGTATCCAGCTTCTTCGTCATTGCTTCGCGGACGGGCGAATGGAAGCGCGCCGCATCGTTGTGCACCGTCAGCAGCAGATCGGATTCGTCGATCACTCCTAAGAGTTTCTTCTTGTCGAGCACCGGCAGCTGCGAAACCTCGGCCAGCCGCATCCGCTGGAACGCGGTCATCAGCGTGTCGTCGGGCCCGACGGCGACGACGGCGCCTTCATCGAAGCGCCGAGCGATCAGATCGCGCAAGTCTCCCAATCGCGGGCGCTTCAGCAGACCCTGGTCGATCATCCATTGATCGTTGTAAACCTTCGATAAATAACGCGTGCCGGTGTCGCACACGAAGCTCACCACTCGTTTCGGTGTCGTTTGCTCGCGGCAGTACCGCAGCGCGGCTGCGAGCAGCGTGCCGGTCGACGAGCCGCCCGAGATTCCCTCTGCGCGCAGCAGCGCACGCGCAGTGGCGAAACTTTCTTCATCCGGGATTGAATACGCGTGCTTCACGCCGCTGAAGTCTGCGATCGGCGGAATGAAATCCTCGCCGATGCCCTCGACTGCCCAAGAGCCGGCGGTTCCGATCACACCGGTCTTGATGTAGTCGGCGAGGATCGAGCCGTCAGGATCGGCGAGCACGAACTCGAGCGCGGGTGCGACCTTGCGGAAGTAGCGTGTCAGTCCGGTCAGCGTGCCCGCTGAACCGACGCCGATCACGATCGCATCCAGTTTGTGGTCGCACTGTTGCCAGATTTCCGGCGCGGTGGTCTGCTCGTGCGCGTCCGGGTTGTCCGTGTTGCCGAACTGGTTGGCGAAAAACGCGCCGGGAATTTCTGCGGCCAGCTTTGCAGCCGCGTCCTGGTAGTACTCGGGATGACCCTTGCCGACATCGGAGCGCGTCAGATTCACCTCAGCGCCGAGTGCTTTCAGGTGCAGCACTTTTTCGGTCGACATCTTGTCGGGCACCACAAGTACGACTCGATAACCCTTTGCGCGCGCGACTAGCGCAAGACCCAAGCCGGTGTTGCCGGCGGTCGCTTCGACCACGGTGCCGCCCGGTGCCAGCTCGCCGCGCCGTTCGGCGCCCTCGATCATCGAACGGCCGATCCGATCCTTGATCGAGCCGCCGGGGTTCTGCGACTCGAGCTTCAGGAACAACGTGCATGGCCCGGTATCGAGCCGCGTTACCTGAATCATCGGCGTGTTGCCGATCAAGTCGAGCACCGCCGGAGCAGCTTGAGCAGGTTTCGAATCCTTAAGCGCCATCTCGCAATTGTGCACTCGCTGTTCACGCGCCCTTCACACCTGTTTCATTTCACTCTGCACAATGGCATCACTCGGAGACTTGCCTATGCGAATTCGTACGTTGGCCCTTGGCGCGATGCTGTCGTTGGTGGCAGCCGTTGCTGCTCAGGACGCAGCGAAAGTCGAATCATTCAGTCCGCAAGGCCAGATCAAGGACGTGCGGCAGGTCGTCGTGCGCTTCTCCCAGCCGATGGTGAGCTTCGGCGATCCGCGCAGCGAAGCGCCGTTTGATATTGCATGTTTGGGCAAGGGTCGAGGTCGTTGGGCCGATGCGCGCAACTGGCTGTATGACTTCGATCAGGACTTGCCGGCAGGCATCGAGTGCAGTTTTAAGACCAAGCCGGGACTGAAGACATTTGCCGGCGCCGAAGTCGCGGCGCAAACGTTCCGCTTCTCAACCGGCGGCCCGTCGATCCGCGGCGCATGGCCTGACGAGGGCGAAGATCGTATCGACGAAGCGCAGGTCTTCATGCTGGCACTCGACGCGCATGCCGATCCGGCGAGCGTGCGCGCCAATGCGTATTGCGCGGTCGACGGGATCGGAGAGCGCTTGCCGCTGAACATCCTCCAAGGCAAAGAGCGCGAACGCATTCTGGCTGAGCAGAAGAATCGCGCGCGGGTGTTGTTCGACCTGATTTTCAAGCGCGCGTCATCAGCAACCGAGCGCGGTGTGGCTTCGGTGAAAGACGTTCGCCTGATCGATGCACCCATTCTCGTTGCAAGCTGTGGACGGCCGCTGCCGGCGGGGGCGAGCGTGCGGCTCGTTTGGGGTGCGGGCATCAAGACCGACAATGGCATCGCCACGACAGAAGCGCAGACGCTTTCTTATCAGGTGCGGCCGCAGTTTTCGGCCCGCTTCACGTGCCAGCGTGTCAACGCGAATGCCGGCTGCATTCCGGTGTTGCCGGCGCAGCTCGAGTTCACGGCGCCGATTGCACGCGACACCGCATCGAAGATCGAGTTGCGCGGCGCCGACGGACGGGTGCATCGCGCGTCGATCGATCCCAATGTCGCGACCGTCGACGCGGTCGAGTTCAAGGGCCCGTTCGCGGAGCGCAGCGAAGTCACTGTCGTGCTGCCTAGCGATCTGAAAGACGACGCGGGCCGCACGCTCGCCAACGCCGCGGCTTTTCCGATGCAAGTGCGCATCGACGACGATCCACCGCTGGTCAAGCTTCCGTCGCGCTTCGGCATTCTCGAGGTTAATGCGCAACCGGCCTTGCCTGTCACCGTGCGCAACGTCGAGCCGATGCTAGAGGCGTACGCGCTCGACGTTGCCAAGGCACCAAAGGCTGCGGCGAAAGGTCGCATCAAGCGCATCGAGACCGACGACGACGCTTTGGTCGCCCAGTGGATGCGCCGGATATTGCGCGAGCCTTCGGAGGATATTCGGCGCCGAAATGGTGAATATCTAAAACCTGGTTCGATACCGATGCTGTCCGACGCCGAGCGTGCCGCGGCGCAGCCGATCGACATCCCGCGCGCTGAGCCAAAGATGGCGATGCAGGTGATCGGCATTCCGCTGCCGCAGCCCGGGCTATACGCGGTCGAGATCGCGAGCACGCGTCTGGGCCAAGCGCTGCACGCGGAGGACAAACCGTACTACGTCTCGGGCGGCGCGCTGGTCACCAATCTTGCGGTTCACTTCAAGCACGGGCGCGAGTCGTCGCTCGCATGGGTGACGCGCCTTGACGACGGCAAGCCGGTAGCCGGTGCGCAAGTGCGAGTCACCGACTGCCTCGGCAAGCGCTGGTGGGATGGTGCGACCGACGCCAGCGGCATCGCGCGCATCGAGCGCGAGCTGCCGCGGCAGAACCGCTGGCAGCACTGCCCGCACGCATCGAACGCCTACATCGTCAGCGCGCGCCTCGACGGCGATATGTCGTTGATGCTTACCAGTTGGAATGAAGGCATTCGGCCGTGGCAGTTCAATCTGGGCGGTGGATCCGGCGCGGAGCCGGTAATTGCGCACACGGTGTTCGACCGCGCACTGTTTCGTGCCGGCGAAACCGTGTCGATGAAGCATGTAGTCAGGCGCAGGGTAGGAACCGGATTCGCAGCGGTCGAGACGCGCAACTTGCCGCGCCAATTGCAGTTGATTCATTCAGGGAGCGGGCAGCGATTCGAGCTGCCCGTCACGTGGAGTAATGGCACTGCGCTGAGCACGTGGAATATTCCGAAAGACGCAAAGCTCGGCGAGTACACGGTGCTGTTCGTGGACTTCGATCCAGCGCGCGAGCGCGGGCGCGGGGCGCGATTGCAGAGCGGATCGTTCCGCGTCGAGCAGTTTCGCGTGCCGCTGATGAAGGCAGTGCTCAAACCGCCGTCGAAGTCGGTCGTCAACGCAAGCCAGGTCACGATCGACGCGCAGTTGAGCTATTTGTCAGGTGGCCCGGCTGCCGGCGCGCCGGTCAAGTTCCGCAGCCGCATCGTGCCGAGCTCGCAAGCGTTTGCCGACTATGACGAGTTCAGCTTCGGCGGTGCGGTTCCGAAGGTGGGCATCGAAGCCGAGGCGCCGTATGACGAAGACCGCCAGGACGAGCCCGAGGCCATCGGCGGCACGGCGCGCGTGCAGGACGTCTCGCTCGACGCCAACGGTGGTGCACGCGTCGTGTTCGACAAGCTGGCAGCAGACAAGACGTTGACGAACGAGCAAAGGCGGGAGGAAACGCGCGCGCTCGAAGTCGAGATGGAGTACGCCGACCCGAACGGACAGATTCTCACGGCATTCACTCAAACCCTGCTGACGCCTTCGGCGTTGGTGATCGGCCTCGCGCCCGACGGCAGCTTCTTCAAGCGCGATTCGTTGCGATTCAAGGCGGTTGTTCTCGACAACGCGGGCAAGCCGCAAGCGGGCAAGGATGTGAGCGTCGATGCCTACAGCCGCACGCGCTTTGCGTATCGGAAGCGATTGCTTGGAGGTTTCTACGCCTACGAGCAGACGGTCGAAATCAAGCGATTGAAACAGGTGTGCCGCGGCACCAGCGATGCGCGCGGGCTCGTGCTCTGTTCCGGTTCGGCACCGGCCAGCGGCGATCTGATCCTGGTGGCTCGCACCGACGACGCGCAGGGCAATGCTGCGATTGCGACGCGCGATGTGTACGTCGCTGGCAGCGACGACGGCTGGTTCGAAGCCGGCCAGAGCGACCGCATCGATCTGATCGCCGACAAGCGCTCGTATGAACCAGGCGAAACGGCGCGCTACGAAGTGCGCATGCCGTATCGCACTGCGACCGCGCTGATCAGCGTCGAACGCGAAGGCGTGCTCGAGTCGCGCGTGGTAACGATCGATTCGAAGTCACCGTATATCGAAGTGCCGATGCTCGGCCACTACGGCCCGAATGCGTATGTATCAGCGCTGGTCGTGCGCGGCCGCGTCGAACCCGAAGCGCCCGGCCGCTTCGCGTGGCTGCGGCGCATGATCTATCGCGCAGCAAAGTTCGTCGGGCTGGTCGATGAAGTGCCGGTCGAGCGCGACACGCGGCCGACCGCTCTGGTCGATCTGACCAAGCCTTCGTACCGGCTCGGCATGACGCAGGTCAAGGTCGGATGGAAGGCATACGAGCTGCGCGTGAAAGTCGAACCCGAGAAGCCGGTCTACAAAGTGCGCGATCGCGCCGCGGTCATCGTCACGGTGACCGATCCGAACGGCAAACCGATGGCGAATGCCGAGCTCGCAGTCGCTGCGGTAGATGAAGGACTGCTCGCTCTCGCTTCGAACCGTTCCTGGGATCTGCTCGGCGCGGTGATGCAGCGGCGGCCGATCGAAGTCGAAACGTCGACCGCGCAATCACAGGTCATCGGCAAGCGCCACTTCGGCAAGAAAGCACTTGCCGCCGGTGGCGGCGGTGGAGGCGAGAACGCGCGTGAGTTGTTCGACACGCTGTTGATGTGGAACCCGCACGTCAAGCTCGACGAGAACGGTCGCGCGCGAATCGAAGTGCCGTTGAACGATTCGCTGACGTCATTTCGTAACGAGGCGATTGCGAACACGACGACGGGTGATTCCCGCTTCGGGAGCGGCGGCGCCACCATCCGTACTACGCAGGATGTGATGTTGTTCGCCGGGCTTCCGCCTTTCGTGCGCGAGGGCGATCGCTTCGATGCGCAGGTGACGGTGCGCAACGGTGCCGATCGGCCGCTCGAACTTGCGATCGACGCCGCCATGAGCGGCGACGGTGCGACCGGCACCAAGTTGCCCCCCGGCACGATCTCTCTTGCGGCGGGTGGCGCGCAAACGATTTCGTTGCCGGCGCAGGTCCCGTTCGGCGTCAAGCAACTGCAGTGGCAGATCACCGCGCGCGAAACGAACGCAACGGCCTCCGACACGATCAAGATCTCGCAAACCGTCGGCGTCGCAGTTCCGGTGCGTGTGTATCAGCAAACGCTGCTGCAGCTCGAGCCCGCCAAGGCAACGAGCTTCCCGGTCGCATTGCCGAAGGGCGCGATCGCCGGCCGCGGCGGCGTCGAAGTCAAACTCGCGCGTTCGCTCGGTGGCAGCGCCGACACGATCAAGCAGTGGATGGCCGCTTACCCATTCACCTGCCTCGAACAGCGCGCCTCGGTCGCCGTTGCGCTGGAAGATCCGATGCGTTGGCAGCGCGTGATGGACAGCCTGCCGGCGCTGTTGGATCGCGATGGCCTGGCGAAGTTTTTCCCGAGCCCGTGGAATGACGGCGACGACACGCTGACGGCGTACTTGCTGACGATCGCCCACGAGGCAGGGTACGAAATACCCGAGGCCGCACGCGAGCGCATGTTGCGCGGGTTGACGGAATTCGTCGCCGGGCGGGTCGTGCGCTACACCGCGTTGCCCACAGCCGACCTCGCAATTCGCAAGGTCGCCGCGATCGACGCGCTTGCTCGCTATGAGAAAGCGCAGCCGCGCATGCTCGAGTCGATCGAGATTGCGCCGAATCTGTGGCCGACGTCGGCCGTGCTCGACTGGATGTCGCTGCTGAAGAAGCTGCAGACGATTCCGAAGCGAAATGAGCGCCTGGCGGAAGCGCAGCAGATTCTGCGCTCGCGCATGACGTTCTCCGGCACGACGCTGGTGTTCTCGACCGAGAAGTCGGACTACCTGTGGTGGCTGATGGTCTCGCCCGATCGCAACGCGGTGCGCGCGCTGGCTCTGCTGAGCGACGACCCGACGTTCAAGGACGAGATGCCGCGGATGGCGCGCGGTGCGCTGTCGCGGCAGCAGGCCGGCAAGTGGAACACGACGCTCGCCAATGCGTGGGGCGTGCTCGCTCTGCGGCGATTCCAGTCGCGCTTTGAAAGCGAAGCGGTGACGGGTCGCAGCGTCGTCAGCGTCGGCAACGAGCCACATGCGCTCGATTGGAAGGCGGCGCGATCACGAGCAACGAACGATCCGACGAAGGGCACGCCGATCGGAGCAGGTGTCGATACGCAATTCGCGTGGCCGGCGACAGTCGAGCCACTATCGATCGTGCACGAAGGCTCGGGCCGGCCATGGGCGTTCGTCACATCGCGTGCTGCCTTGCCGCTCGACAAGCCGCTGTTCGCCGGCTATCAAATCAAGCGCAGCGTCACGCCGATCGAACAGAAGACCGTCAACGTATGGGCGCGCGGCGACGTGTATCGCGTCACGCTCGAAGTCGATGCTCAGGCCGACATGACCTGGGTCGTCATCAGCGATCCGAT
>JACCSD010000143.1 GCA_013813185.1 Burkholderiaceae bacterium | reverse complement strand
AAGACAAACATATGCACGGCGATCAGCGGTATCACCAGCCCCGATTGCGCGCCGAGCTCA
This sequence comes from Burkholderiaceae bacterium, assembly GCA_013813185.1. Classification (GTDB taxonomy): domain Bacteria; phylum Pseudomonadota; class Gammaproteobacteria; order Burkholderiales; family Burkholderiaceae_F; genus JACCZX01. Next base: position 19,028 of record JACCSD010000143.1, on the reverse strand, counting down.
ACGATCACGGGCGCCATTAACGTCGCTGTCAGGATGTAGTTGGCGGTGGTTGGCACGCCCAGACCGAGCACCAGGCAGACGAATGCGGTGAACAGCAGCATCACGAGCACGTTGCCGCCGGAAACAAACTCGACGAAGTCCGTCATACGCAAGCCAAGGCCGGTCAGCGTGATCGCGCCGACGATGATGCCGGCGCAACCGGTCGCGATCGCGATGCCGATCATGTTGCGGGCGCCGTCGCTGCAACCGCCGATGAGATCGTTGAATCCGCGCTGAAACTCCGCGCCAATGCCTTTCTTGCCGCGGAAAAACTGGATCAGCGGACGCTGCGTAGCCATCAAAGTCAGCTGCGTGACGATGGCATAGAAGGCCGAAAGACCCGGCGAAAATTCCTCGACCATGAGGCACCACAGCAGCACCCCGATCGGAATCAGGAAATGCAGGCCGGCTTTCACCGTCGGCCACGCCGGCGGCAGCACTGGATTCTCGACGTCGATCTCGACCGGCAGGTCGGGTTCGCGCGCCGCCACCCACGCGCTGCCGACGTACAGCGAGATCAGCAGTGCCGCCAGAATCCAGGGCGCCGCAGCGCCGAACAGCGTCTGCGCGCCGATGGCAACGTAGTAGATCGCGCCCACTGCGACCGCGGTGCCGGCAATTCCGAGGCCCCATGAAAGCAGCGCCGCACTCGCACTGCGGTCGCGCACGCGCGCCATCGGCACCATGCCGAGCCGCATCGCCTCCAGATGCACGATGTAGAACAGCGCGATGTAACTGATGGCGGCCGGTACGAATGCATGTCGGATGATCTCGGTATACGGAATGCCGACGTACTCGACCATCAGGAACGCCGCGGCGCCCATCACCGGCGGCATGATCTGGCCATTCACAGACGACGACGTTTCGATCGCCGCCGCCTTGACTCCGCCATAGCCGGCCTTCTTCATCAAAGGAATGGTGAAGATCCCGCCGGACACCACGTTGCTCACTGAAGAGCCCGAGATCAACCCGTTCGCGGCCGAAGAAACGACCGCCACCTTGGCCGGGCCGCCGCGCATATGGCCGAGCACCGCAAAACTCACCTGCATCATGTAATTGCCGCCGCCGGCGCGATCGAGCAAAGTGCCAAACAGCACGAACACGAAGATGAACGAGACGGATACGCCGAGCGCAATGCCGTACACGCCTTCGGTCACCAGCCACATGTGCGAGACCGTGCGCGGAATCGACGCGCCCTTGTGCGCCAGCACGTCGGGCAGATACGCGCCGAGCAGCACATACCCGAGGAAGATCACGGCCAGCACCGCCATCGGCGCACCGACCGCGCGCCGTGTGGCTTCGAGCAGCAGCAGGATGCCGGTCACGCCGACAATTACATCCATTTGCGTCGGAGCAGCCGGCCGCGTCGCCAGCTCGCGATAGAACAGGAACAGATAACCGCCGGCAAAGGCCGCCACGAACGCAAGGATCCAGTCCAGCGCCGGCACACGATCGCGCGGCGAGCGTTTGAGCGCAGGAAACGCCAGGAACGCGAGGAACAGCCCGATTGCCAGGTGGATCGAGCGCGCCTCGGTGTCGAGGAAAACGCCGAAACCCAGCGAGAACGGCAGTGGCGATGCGTACCACAGCTGGAACAGCACCCAGCCAAGGCCCACCGCGAGCATTACCTTGCCGTGAAAGCCCACCGTCGAGCGTCCGCCGAGGTCGGCGTCGATAACCAGCTGCTTGACCCGGTCTTCGCCGCCAAGCTGCATTCCGGCGGTCGGCACAACGTTGTCTTCCAGCTTGTCGTTTCCCACGCGGCCTCTCTATAGCGAAACGGGCGGCCCAAGCCGCCCGTCAAGTTACGCCAGTTTCGCGCCCTGCGGCGAAAATCGTCCGGCTTCGCTACTTTATCCAGCCCTTCTCTTTGTAATAGCGCGCTGCCCCTTCGTGCAGCGGCGCCGACAGACCGTTCTTGACCATGTCCTGCGGGTTCAAGTTGGCGAGCGCCGGATGCAGCTTCTTGAACTCATCCAGGTTTTCGAACACCGACCGGGTCACGGCATACACGACATCGGCCGGCACCTTGGCGGACGACACGACCGTAGCCTGCACGCCGAACGTGGTGATCGGCTGCGCGTTGTTCGGATACATGCCGCCGGGAACAGTGGCCACCGCGTAATACGGACGTTCCTTGACCAGCTTGTCAACCGCAGGCCCGGTCAGCGACACCAGTTGCGCGCCGCAGATCGTGGTCGGATCCTGAATGTTGGCCGACGGATGGCCGACTGCGTAGAAGAACCCATCGATCTTGCCGTCGCACAGAGCCGAACCATGCTCGTCCGGGCGCAGCTCCGACGCCAGCGAAAAGTCACTCGCCTTCCAGCCCATCGCGGCCAGCAGTTCGTCCATCGACGAGCGTGTGCCCGAGCCCGGATTGCCGACGTTGAACCGCTTGCCCTTGAAATCCGCGAAGCTTGAAATCTTCGCTTCCTTGCGCGCCACCACCGTGAACGGTTCCGGATGCAGCGCGAACACCGCACGGATGTCGCTGAACGCGCCGTCCTTCTTCATCGGGCCTTCGCCCTTGGTCGCAAAGTACTGCACGTCCGATTGCGCCACGCCGAACTCGAGCTCGCCCGATTTGAGCAAATTCACGTTGGCCACCGAGCCGCCGGTCGATTCGACCGAGCAGCGCAGGTTGTGCTTGGCGCGGTCGCGATTCACGAGCCGGCAGATCGCGCCGCCGGCCGGGTAGTAGACGCCGGTGACTCCGCCGGTGCCGATCGTGATAAAGCGCTGTTGCGCTGTGGCGACGCCCGGAAGCGACGCCGTGGTTACGAATGCAGCGGTGATTGCAGCAACTGAGGCCGCCGCGCGCGTTGAAAATTTGAAACTCATTGTCCGTCTCCTTGTGTTCCCCGGCCTTAGGAACGGGCACGTTACTCGGGGCGCGCGCGCGGCGCAAGGCAGGGGTTCCGCTCCCTTACCCGTTGACCGAACGCACGGCGAGGTCCACCGCCTGATTCAGGCGTTGGACCAGCAGATCGAGCTCATCGTCAGAGATGATGAACGGGGGCGCGAGCAGGACGTGATCTCCCTGCACGCCGTCGATCGTGCCCCCCATCGGGTAACACATCAGCCCGGCGGCCATCGCGGCTTTCTTGATTTTCGCGTGCAGCTTGAGCGCGGGATCGAAAGGCTGCTTGCTGCCGCGGTCTGATACCAGTTCGATCGCCTGGAACAGCCCGCGCCCACGCACATCACCGACGTGCGGATGTTCGCGAAACGCTTCGCTCAGTCGCACGCCCAATTGCGCGCCTTGTTGCGCGCAGCGCTCGACCAGGTTGTCGCGCGTGAGCACACGCTGCACCGCGAGCGCCGCCGCACACGCCATTGGGTGCCCCAGGTAGGTGTGGCCGTGCTGGAAGAAGCCTGAACCCGCGCCGATCGCGTCGACCACCTTGGCGCCTATCAACACTGCACCCACTGGCTGATATCCACCGCCGAGCCCCTTCGCGATCGCCATCAGATCAGGCGTGATTGCTTCCTGCTGACACGCGTGCAAGGTGCCGGTGCGTCCCATGCCGCACATCACTTCGTCGAGGATCAGCAGCATGCCGTGCCGATCGCAGATCTCTCGCACGCGCTTGAAGTATCCCGGCGGCGGTGTGAGTGCGCCGCTGGTGGCGCCGCCGACGGTTTCGGCAACGAAGGCGATGACGTTTTCGCCGCCGATGCGCTCGACCGTATCAGCAAGCTCGCGCGCCAGCCGCTCGCTGTATTGCGCGGGCGATTCGCCATCGCGCTGGTCGCGATATGCGTAAGTCGGCGCGACATGCTCGACGTCGATCAGCAGCGGCGCGAACTGCCGCCGGCGCCATTGATTGCCACCCACTGCAAGCGCGCCGAGCGTATTGCCGTGATAGCTGTTGCGGCGCGCGATAAAGCGCGCGCGCTGCGGCTCACCTTTCTCTACGAAATACTGGCGCGCGAGCTTCAGCGCAGCTTCCATCGCTTCGGAGCCGCCGGACACCAGATAGACGTGCGAGGTGCGGTGTCCAGCAGATGAGGGTGCGGATGCAATCAACGTGTCGGCCAACTGCTCTGCCACGCCGGTCGAAAAAAAACTCGTATGCGCGTAGGTGACGCGATCGATCTGCGCGTGCATCGCCGCGAGCACGTCCGGATGCCCGTGACCCAGACACGACACCGCCGCGCCGCCGGACGCATCCAGATACTTGTTGCCGGCGGCGTCGGTGATCCAGCAACCCTGCGCGCTCACCGCAACCGGATAGTTGCCGCGCAGCTGACGATGCAGGATGTGCGATTCGTGATGCATTCTTATTGATACGTATATGGCTTGACGTCGATTGTAGGAGTTCGGCCGGCGATTGCATCGCAAATCAATCGTGCGCTGCCGGCCGCCAGAGTCCATCCCAGTGCGCCATGGCCGACGTTCAAATACAGATGTTCAACCGGAGTGCGGCCAATAATTGGTCGCCCGCTCGATGTCGCCGGACGCTGGCCGGCCCACGGACGGATATCGCCATCGATCACCGCATAGCCGAGTACTTCGCGCGCGGCATCGAGTAGCGCGCTGGTGCGCGCCGGCGGAATATCGTTGCCTTGCGCGCCGATCTCGACGAAGCCGGCCACACGCACGCGGTCGCCGATCGGGGCGAACACCACTTTGCGCCGTGCGTCGGTGATCGAAGTTCGCAAGCGCACTGTGTCCGATGCAGGGCGCACGGTGATCGAATAGCCCTTCAGCGGATAGATCGGCAACTCGATTCCGGCCGTGTTCGCCAGCGCGGGCGCGCCGACTCCGGCCGCCAGCAGATACGCGTCGGCACGCAGCGGTCCCTGGTCGGTCATCAGCGCACGCACGCTCAATCCGTCCATGTCGAACCGCGTCGCAGTTCGATTCGATTGCAAGTCGCCGCCGCGGCTCACGATGCGCTGCGCCAGCTGCGCGCAGAACTCGCCGCAGTCTGCGGCGGCGTCCCTCGCAGTCCAGACGCCACCGGCGATGCGCTGCGCGTATGCCTCAAGCGCGGGCTCCTGTTCGACGCACTGCTCTCGCGTCAATACGGTTTGCTTGCTGCCAAGCCCCGCCTGATACAGCACCTGCGAGTGTGCGGAAGCCAGTGAGCGAGTGTCCGGGTAGACGACGAGCTTGCCGCCGCGCGTAAAGTGGCAGGCGATCCCTTCGCCTTCGATCAGCGGCTCTATGAATTCGCGTGACAGCTCGGCCAATTTCAAAAGGCCGGCCGTCGTCCGCCGCGCGTCCCTGGTATTGGCGTGACGCAAAAACTCGAAAGCCCAGCGCCATTGGACCGGATCTAACCGGAAGTGCAGCTTCAACGGCGAGTCGCGCGTCAGAAACAGGGCCGGCAGGCGTGGCGGCACCGAAGCATCGGCCAGCGGCGCGACGAACGCGTACGACAACTGCGCGCCATTGGCAGCGCTCGCGCCCTGGCCGGCCGCGGCCTCGCGCTCAACGACGGTGACGCTATAGCCTTCGCTTTGCAGGAAATAAGCGGACGTAAGACCAATCACGCCGGCGCCGATGACACAGATGTGCATCGTGCGAGTTTAGAGAACGTGCAGCGGACAAAAAAAGAGCGCGAAGTTCGCGCTCTCAATCTTGCTGCCGGGGAGAAACTATTTCGGTGCGGGCGTTTTGGTGACCGTGCGATTGACGGTGCCGTCGGCGTTGAGGCTGCGATCAACCGTTGTCGTGCCGCCGCGTGGCCCGGTGGTCACCGAATCGACTGCGCCGTCGGCGCCGCGCGAGCGATCCACCGTGCTGACTCCGCCTTTCGGTCCCACTACCGCCTTGTCGGTCAATCCATCGACGCCACGTGTGCGGTCGACCGTAGTTACTCCGCCTTTCGGACCGGTCACGGTCTTGTCGACCAGGCCATCTCTGCCGCGCGTGCGGTCGGTGGTCGTGACCCCGCCGCGGGGGCCGGCAATCGTGGCGTCAGTCATGCCGCTGCCATCCTTATAGCGGTCGACCGTGGTCACTCCGCCTTTGCGATTCGTCCGCGTCGCATCGACCGCGCCGTCGGCGCCACGACTGCGCTGCACGCTAGTTGTCCCGCTCTTCTGAGCCTTGACTTGACGGTCACCGGTCCGTGCATCCGCATTCGCGGCTGCAATCGCCAACGCGCTCGCGACGGCCAGCGTGATCAGGCGAAAATCACTCACCTTTCGTTGAACACTGTTCATCTCTCGCTCCAGTTCGGTTCTGTTTGATAGCGTCCGTTGACGCTTCACGGATAACGGCAGCCTAGGCGCGGGTGCCTACTGCCGTCTCTTTCCGAACTGCGAGGATTGTTGCCAGATGTAAGCGCGCCTAATGCCCGATAAGCGGCCGAAATCGGCGCGCGAACACGATATAGATCGTCGCCGCCGACAGGATCACCAACCAAAGCAAAGACCAGTCGGCGATGGTGAGTCCGAGCAAGGTCCATGCGGATTCGGAGCAGTCACCGCTACCCCGAAATACCTTCGGCAGCACCTCGGTCAGTGGAAAGTTTTCCAGCATCGCTTCCAGTCCCGGGCCGCACGACATGCCCTGTGGATTCATTTGCAGCCACACGTGGCGGCCTGCAATGCCGACACCCGTCAGCGCAGAAGCCAGCGCCAGCACGCCGAACCAGCGACTTGCCCTGCGCGGGGCCAGCGAAGCGGCGATCAACGCGAACAGTGCCAGCGCAAAGTACGCAATGCGTTGAAAAATGCACAGCGGGCATGGGTCAAGCCCGACCGCATGCTGCAGCACCAGCGCGATGCCGATCAAACCGAACGAAACGAGAGCGACCGTGGTGTAGGCGGCGCGCGCGCTGAACGACATGCCTCGCATCACTGCACCTGGAAAAACAGCGTCGTGAAATCGCTCTCCCAATCGACTGCCGGTTTTTGGGAGGAACGCAGTTCGGTGCCGCGCAGCAGCCACTTCCCGCTGCGTGGCAACTTGAAAACGGCTCGCCCCGCAGAATCGGTTTTGCTGAACGAGCGATTGGTTTTTCCTTCACGCACGATGCCGAGGGAGAAGTCGGCCAGCGGCGTTCCGTTTCTGAGCACACGCACCGGAAAATCATCGCCGGCCCGCAACGCGGTCGGATCCTTTTCCGGAACAATCTCGAGGGCCATGCCGACCGGCTCGCTCCATGAACGATCCGCCTTGGGCCGGCCGACGCGGACGAAAGCCTTTGCGTGCTTGCTGTAGAGCTCGCGCCACGGCTTCGTTCCCTTGCCCGTGAACCACGCTTGCGTCAGCAGTGCGGGGGCGTCGATATCGTGCAGATAATGCTGAACCTGTTTCCGGTTGAGTTGGATCGAGTGCGGCGCCAGAGACAGCCAAAGGGTGGCAATGCCGGGATCGGACAACGGGACGCGCAGCTCGAGCGATTTTTTCTCCGGCGCGCCGGGACGAATATCGAACGTCTTGCCGTTCAGGCGGGCGCGCGCGGTCCCGACTCGATCCGATTTGATCGCCGTATCGAGCGCCGCGAAGCTGTCGCCGCTGGTCAAATCAATCTGCGCAATCGTGCCGGGCAGCAAGGCAGTTCGGCGCGGTTGCAGCCAGGTGTCGTGCGCCGCCGAAGGAAGCGCAATGCAGCCGAACAGCAGCACGCCCAGCGCTCGAGCGCGGTTCATGGCGCCGGTTCGGGCTGATAACGGCGCGGCAATATCACGCGGAAAATCGTGCCCACCTCGGCGCTGGATTCGAGTTCGATCGTCGCATTAAGCAAATCGCTCAGACGTTTGACGATCGACAATCCGACGCCTTCCCCGCGCTGTTGATTCCCCGCGCGCTCATCGATATCCGCTTCCGAACCGGTGGCATCGGCTGACTCGGGATCAACACCGGCCCTGCGATCGATGTCGTGCGCTGCGACGGTGGCTTCCTTCAGCGCGCTGACCAGGGGAGCGCCCGGCCCCGCGTAAAAGCCGGGCCCGGTGTCACGTACACAAAACATCCAGCGCTCGGCGTCATTCTCTTTGCTATCGCCCCAATTGACCGTAACTCCGCCGGCGCGCGTGTATTTGAGAGCGTTGATCAACAGGTTCTGAGCAATACGGCGAATCTTGACGGCGTCGCCCTCGACGATCAGCGAGTCGGCACCGCCCGCTTCCAGATACAAGCCGCGCTCCTGCGCTTGCGCATGCATTTCCTCGCACAATTCGCGCAACAAGCGCGCCACGTCGAGCTGTTTCGTTTCAAGATGTTCGTGGCCCGCCTGCAGACGAGCCAGATTCATCACGTCGTCCAGCATCATGTGCAGCGATGAAGTGCTTCGCTGCAGCAACACGAGAAATTTTTCACGCATTGGCGGCGGCGCAGCACTCGAACTGAGACCGGTGGTTGCATTTACTACTGCGCCGACGTGGCCGCGCAAGTCGTGCGCGGCCTGTCGCCAGAGTTCAGACCGGTCGCTCTGCAACTTCCGCTCGTCGTTCAAAGCTCGCGCAAGATCGCGCACATGGCCGGCCGCCTCGAGCTGTTCCAACTGAAAGTACTCGGACACACTTTCGCTGACGCTCGACACGCACAACTCGCTCCACGCACGGCGCGCGATCGTCATCGCTTCGATCGAACCCTGCATGCGCGTGCTCGCAAACCGCTCAATCTCATCGAGCAACGCCAGTTGCAGGTGTCCCCACTCGCGCGTTACTTCGCGCAGCCGATAGCCCTGCTGCCAGCGTTGCAGGCCATGCGCCGCGGCATCGTTCCTCCGCTCCTGGTCATCGCGTGGCGGATCGTGCGGCCACGCCTGCAATTTTCTCTCGAGCAGATCGAGCATGTCCGGAATGTGATCGTTAAATTGCGAGCGTGGCAGCGCATTGGAGGTCGTCAGCTGCGGGTCGGCATCGGCAGCGGCGCGCCACGCCTCCAATATGACCTCCCGGCGCGCGCGCAAATGCGTCGCGACGGCATTCAATTCTTCGTCGATGATTTGTGTGCGAGCCATATCGGGAAATCCGGTGGGCGCCGGACGCACCACCGAAATCGAGCCGCATTGTAGGGGGCAGGCACGACCTGCGCTAAGCGGTTTTCACCGCCCGGCTGCCCGACCGCTCAACTGATGAACGACCAAGCGTTGCTCGACCCGCACTCGACCCTGCGCGAATTTCTCGCGCAATCGGATTTCATGCGCCATGGCGCCGTAATGACCGATCTCGACGGCACGGCAGTCGTCGAGGAAAACGGCCGCGCTTATGTGTCGGTTCCGATGGAAACGGGGCTAAAGCGAATGCACGATCTGGGGCGTGCGGTCGTTATCAACTCGCTGCGTTTTCCGCTGTCGATAATCCGCACGTTCGGCAAGGCGTGGTACCAGATCACGGGAGCGCCGGTGCCGGTGGTGTCGATGCGTGGCAGCCAGTGCGGCCGCATGGTGCTGACAAAGGCCGGCGCAATCGGCTTCGAAGAAATCGAGGCCATCTGCCTCGAGCCTGAAAACATTCGAGCAATTGTTGCAGGCGCCTCGGCACTGGTCGACGCCGGCGCAAACGAGCTGTTGATCTTCTTCTATCCACGCGACTGGACTCGCGGCGAAATCATCTGGACACCGGATCCCACGCGCGCGCAGGGCGTCGTTAGCAAATATCGCAGCGCGTCGCAGGTCATCAGCGGCGGCGTGCAGATCCTTGAGCGCGCTTTAAGGAAAGAGGAGGTGTGCATGGTCTTCCAGTTGCTCGATCTGCCGGAGGATCGCGCGATGGCGTATCAGCACACGCACCGCAACAGCTTTTTCACCCACGCCGGCGTCGACAAGCATTACGGCGCGCAGCGCATCGCGAAGCACCTGGGACTCGACCTGCTGCACTCGATCGGCGCCGGCGATTCACCGATGGACGATTTTCTCGCCGGCGTCGGGTTGGCCGTCATCGTGGGACGCCTGCAGCTGGAGTACAGGGGCCGCCTGCATACGGTGCGTATTCGAGACTCGCTGGCACTGGGCACCCTGCTGTATTCGATTGGCGAGCTGGGTTCGAAGGTGGGCGCGCGGAAATAGCGCCGTCGGCCGCGCCACCCTGTGTCTGTGTTAAGGTGCGCCATCCACACAGATGGTTTATGGATGGTTTGAAATGGCGCGCGAGCTGGTCAAACAGTCGGATTCCGAAAAAATCACGATCAACGTCGGCTACGTCGACCTCGGGCACATTGACCTGTTGGTGCGCGAGGGTTTTTATTCGAACCGCACCGATCTGATCCGAACGGCGATCCGCAATCAGATCGCGTCGCATGCAGACACGCTGCGCCAGACGGTGAGCCGGCGCAGTCTGGTGCTCGGTATTCATCACTATTCGCGCAAAAATCTGGAAGACGCGCGGGCGCGGGGCGAGCAGCTACAGATTCAAGTACTCGGCCTGGCCAGCATCGCCGAGGACGTCACACCTGCACTGGCCCTGAAAACTATCGAATCGATCGTTGTACTGGGCACGCTTCAGGCTAGCGCGGGCGTCAAGCGCGCGCTCGCATCCCGTATCAAGTAGCACTGAGCAAGTAGCACGGAGGATGTTTGAAAGTAGATAAGCCTTTTTTGGAAGCGATGCGACACGCGACGCAGTTGGTGCGCACCGGAGGCCCGGCGGCGGCAACCCGGTTCATTCAAGGATTGTTTCGGCCGAACCGGGCCGCGCCGCAGTCGAGTGGATCCGACGTTTCCGCCGCGGATTCTGCAGACACGATCGTCGAGGTCCTTGATCCGCTTCCCGCGCAGGAACTGCGGGTCACGCCGCTGCCGGAGACATTGCCGAGCGAGTCGGGCAGGTTTCTCAATCAGCGCTATTCCGGCCCGGACGGCTCGCGCAACTACAAGCTTTACGTGCCCTCGGCCTACACCGGGTCGCCGTTGCCGCTCGTCGTCATGTTGCACGGCTGCACGCAGGGCCCCGACGACTTTGCGACCGGCACGCGAGCGAATCGGTGGGCCGAGAGCCAGCGATGCCTGGTCGTTTATCCGGAGCAAATCCAGCGCGCAAACTCACACCGCTGCTGGAACTGGTTTCGGCCGGTCGATCAGCAGGCAGGCCGCGGCGAGCCCGCAATCATTGCCGGAATCGTGAAGCAGGTGATCGACGAGTATCAGATTGATAAGCAGCGGGTGTACGTCGCCGGCTTATCCGCGGGCGGCGCGATGGCCGCGATCATGGCGCAGGAGTACCCCGCGCTATTTGCAGCGGCCGGGGTCCATTCAGGGTTGCCGGTCGGCGCTGCGCACGATGTCGGATCCGCATTGACGGTGATGAAAACGGGTCAGCCGACACGCGCGCTACGCGCTGCAACAGCGGCGTTGAATCAGCGCGCGGTGCCGATGATCGTGCTGCACGGCGACGCCGATCACACGGTTAACCCTGCCAACGCGGCGCGATTGATTCAAAGTGCCGTCGAAATCCGACAGCTGATCAAGCCGAATTCGCCATTGCAGACCAGCGTGCAGACGGTCGATGCCAGCGACGGCAGCCGCGCGTATCGCCGGACTCGGCATGCCACAGCAGCCGGCGTCAGCGTGATCGAGCAGTGGGAAATCCACGGTGGGGGTCATGCGTGGTCGGGCGGGAACGCCGGCGGCTCGTACGCCGATGGGCGCGGCCCCGACGCGACGCGGGCGATGCTGCAGTTTTTCTATCAGCACGCGATGCCGGAGGAAGCGATCGAGGACGTTACAGCTTCGCCGGTTCCGATGTGATCGTCGCCGGCCCGGCTGCGTCATCGGCGCCGACGGCCGATATGTGTCCTGTCTCTTCCAGCACCGCCAGCTTCACAGACTCGGGCGAGTCATAGCCGAGCTTGCGCAACCCGGCCTGCAATTCTTCGCGGCTGATGGCTTCACGCTTGAGCGCCTTTTCGACGATTCGTCCGTCGCGGACCAACACGCTGGGTTTGCCGCGCACCAGATGGCGCAGCCATGTCAACCGGGCGCACAGGGCAGCGAGCCCGAGGTGCATCGCGAACACGGTGACGACAAACACCACCGCATTGGCCCATCCTTCCTGCAAAGCGGTGCTTTGGATCACGACTCCGAGCGTGATCAGGACGATCAGATCGAACGTCGTCGTCTGCCCCGCCAAACGCTTACCCGCAAGCCGCATGATGACAATCAGCGCCACGTAGTACGCAAACGCCTTGAGCACCTGCTGCAGAAGCTCGTCGAGCATTTATGCAGACCCCTGCGCGGCAGGCCGGCGCCGCGCGACGTCCGGATCAGCAACCGGCGGATGTTCGACGGGCCGCACGCCCGTCGCGCGACGCTCGTAGTCTTCGCGCGTCAGTGAGCGATTGATGCCGAATGCGGCGCGCGTGCCTTCGGCCGCGGCGACGATGGCCAGTTGAACGTCCTTGATGATGTTGCCGGCGACAAAAACGCCGGGAACAGTGGTCGCTTCGTATCGCCCGCACCGGATGCCGCCTTTCTTCGTCAGTTGACACCCAAGCTTGCGTGCGATTCCTGTATGCGAGATACATGGGGTGTCAAAGAAGAGCGCGCGCCGCGGCAACCGGCGACCACCCTTAAAAAGCACCGCGTCCAGCTGACCGTTTTGGCCGGAAAGTTCAACGATGCGGTCCTCGATCAATGCAATCCCGTTGCGCGCCAGATGTTCTTGATCGGTCGCCTTCAATCCAGCGGGGCCATCGGTACAGAGCGCAATGTCGGAGGTCCACGCCGTCATCGCACGCGCCATCTCGACGCCGCGTGATCGTTTGCCGTAGACGGCGATGGGCGCTCCTCGCAGCTCCCATCCATCGCAATAGGGGCACTGGTGGACGCTCTTGCCCCAAAACTCTTCGATGCGTGGCAAGTCAGGCAACTGGTCCCGCACACCGGTTGCGATCAATAGTTTGCGTGTGACGTCCCAACGATCATCATCCAGCAACACTCGGAACGCACCGTTCGGCTCGTGCGCCACGTCCGTAACTTCGCCGCTCCAGAGCTTTACGTTGTCGTAGCGCTCCAGCTCTTTCAGTGCCGACGCCCGGAACTCGGAAGGTGCGATGTCGTCGCGGGTTAGAAAGCCGTGCATCCGCTCGGCGGCCCAGTTGCGGGGGCGCCCGGCGTCGCAGATCAGGACGTTTCTGCAACACCGTCCGAGCACCAGCGCGGCCGATAGACCCGCGGGCCCGCCACCAACGATGATTGTGTCCCAAGGCTTAGTTTGCAAGTGAGCACTCCCACAACTCGGCCGAATCACCTAGGCACACCGCTTGCACTAAGGCTCCTGCTGTTCTCAACAATCGAATTACTGAGAGGGATAAAGACATGAACTTCATCATTTGGATCGTTATCGGTGGCCTGATCGGATGGGTCGCCAGCATGATTATGAAAACGGATGCACAGCAGGGCATCTTCCTGAACATCGTCGTCGGCATCGTCGGCGCATTGCTGGGTGGATGGCTGATCAGTCCGCTGGTAGGCGTTCCCACAATCAATCAGGACGCCTTCAGCATCGGTGCGCTAGTGGTATCGCTGATCGGAGCAATCATCCTGCTCGCGATCGTCAACCTGTTCCGGCGCGGCACGGTACGTTAACAACTATTTGACGGAGATAAAAATGAATCGCGATACTCAAAAAGGCCTTGACCCCACTCCGGACGCCAATCGTGATCCGTTGACCGGTACACCGGGCTCGCATCCGGTAGGTACTGCCGTCGGAGCCGCGGGTGGCGGTGTCGCGGCCGGCGCACTCGCTGGAACGCTGGCCGCGGGTCCCGTCGGTACGGTAGTCGGCGCGGCCATCGGCGCAGTTGCCGGTGGCCTGGCAGGAAAGGCCGTTGCGGAGAGCATCGACCCGACCGTCGTTGATACCCACTGGCGCGGCCGCTACGAAAAGGAGCCGTATTTCGAAAGTGGCATGACATACGACGACTACAAGCCGAGCTATCAGCTGGGCGCCGATGCACGTGCGCGCAATGCAACCGGTAGCTTCGACGAAGTCGAGCACTCACTCTCTCGCGACTACGAAACCGTCAAGGGCAAGTCTCGTTTGGGTTGGGAGAAAGCCAAGCGTTCTGCACGGGCTGGTTGGGACACCGAGTACTAGGCGCAGCTTTTGCCTAGAAAGCCCCGCTCAGGCGGGGCTTTTTATTTCCGCCGACCCAATCTTTATTTCCGCCGACCCAACCAGGAGAGAGACGATGGCGACCAAGAAAGCAACCAGGAAATCTTCCAAGCAGCCTGCCAAAAGACCGGCAAGCAAGAGCGGCGCACGTGCCGCTGCCGCACGGCCCAAGACTCCGAAGAACGAGGCGATATCACAGCTGACGGCCGATCACGCACGCGTGAAGAAGATGTTCAAGCAATACGATCGGCTGGCCAAAGGCGACGCGGGCGACCGCGAAAAGCAGCAGCTCGCCACGATGATCTGCGCGGAATTGACGGCGCACGCGACCGCCGAAGAAGAGATTTTTTACACGGCCGCACGCAACGCGATCGATAAGCCCGATTTGATCGACGAAGCCGACGTTGAGCACGCCAGCGCTAAAGACCTGATCGCTCAGATTGAAGGCTCGTCGCCCGCGGATGACCACTATGACGCGAAAGTGAAAGTGCTGGGCGAATACATCGATCACCACGTGCAGGAAGAAGAAGGCGAAATGTTTCCCAAGGTTCGGAAAGCAAAGCTGGATACGGTACGGCTGGGCGAGCAAATTGCTGAGCGCAAGGCGCAGATCATGCAGAAGAAGGGTATGGCCTAGACCCCAAAGCTTGGCATCGCGGCGGCGGCACGAATTTGCTGCCGCTGTTTTCAACTATGTAAGGAACACCGATGGCAACAAAGCGTTCGAGCAGCAAATCTACGCCCCTGGCCTCCAGACAACCCAAGAAGCCGATCTCAGGCGCGAGCCGGGTAGCCGAAAAAATGGCCGATACCGACTCCCTGGCGCGGGCCTTCCCGTCGAATGCAATCAAGGCTGCCGAATACGGACGCAATGGTGCATTGAATCCACCGCAAGGCCAAAGCGAAGAAGCGCCGTCGAATGATGTTTCGGCAAGCACCCTTGCCGAAGCGAACAGCAACGACAAGACGGGCAACCCGGCTGACGCTGGGGAAAATCCCAACAATGCACCGCTTGAAAAAGTGCGGGTCGACTCCGCCGGACGCGCGCTGACCACCAATCAGGGCGTTGCGATCGCCGACAACCAGAACTCGCTGAAAGCTGGGTTGCGCGGCCCGACGCTACTCGAAGACTTCATCCTGCGCGAGAAGATCACGCACTTTGATCACGAGCGCATTCCGGAGCGTGTGGTGCACGCGCGCGGCTCGGCCGCTCACGGCTACTTTGAGTGCCATGAAGCTCTGACCGATCTGACGATGGCTGCGCCGTTTGCAGAGGCGGGCAAGCGCACGCCGGTGTTCGTGCGGTTTTCCACGGTCGCGGGTGAGCGCGGCTCGACCGACCTCGCGCGCGACGTGCGCGGCTTCGCGGTCAAGCTCTATACCGACCAGGGCAACTGGGATCTGGTCGGCAACAACATGCCGATCTTTTTCATTCAGGACGCGATGAAGTTTCCGGATCTGATACACGCGGTCAAACCCGAGCCGCACAATGCGCTGCCGCAAGCGGCGAGCGCACACGACACGTTCTGGGACTTCGCCAGCCTGATGCCCGAGATCACGCACATGCTGATGTGGGTAATGTCGGACCGCGCGATTCCGCGCAGCTACCGGATGATGCAGGGCTTCGGCGTGCACACCTTCCGCCTGGTCAACGCGCAAGGCGAATCGGTGTTTGTCAAGTTCCACTGGAACCCGACGGCCGGCACGCACTCGGTGGTGTGGGATGAAGCGGTCAAGATCAGCGGCGCCGATTCCGACTTTCATCGGCGCGATCTGTGGGAAGCGATCGAGGCCGGCGCGTATCCCGAATGGGAGCTCGGGCTGCAGATCTTCACCGAACAGCAGGCCGAGAAGTTCAGCTTCGATGTGCTCGACCCGACCAAGATCGTGCCCGAAGAGCTGGTGCCGGTGCGCACGGTCGGCAAGATGGTGCTCAACCGCAACCCCGACAATTTCTTTGCCGAGACCGAGCAGGTGGCGTTCTGCACGCAACATGTGGTGCCCGGCATCGACTTCAGCAACGACCCGCTGCTGCAGGGGCGCAACTTTTCGTACCACGACACGCAATTGAGCCGCCTCGGCGGTCCCAACTTTCATCAGTTGCCGATCAATGCATCGATCGCGCAAGTACACAACAACCAGCGCGACGCGATGCATCAACAGGCGATCCCGCGCGGCCGCGTTGCCTACGAGCCGAATTCGCTCGGCGGCGGATGTCCATTTCAAGCCGGCAAGATGGGGTTCATGTCATTCCCTGAGCCGCTGCGCGACGACAAGCTGCGCGGCAAGCCCGAGAAGTTCGCTGACCACTACACGCAGGCGACGTTGTTCTATAACAGTCAGACACCGGCCGAGCAGAACCATATCGTCGACGCGTTTCGCTTCGAGCTCACCAAGGTGCAGACGCCTGCGATTCGAGCACGCATGGTCGCCGGCTTGATGAACGTCGATAACGGCCTCGCGTCGAGAGTCGCGCAAGGTCTCGGCATCGGCTTGCCCGAGCCGTTGCCGCGCGTGCTCGCCAAACCGCCGAAACCCGAGGTGACGCGCTCACCGGCGCTATCGCTGACCGCGCGGCCCGGCGACGGTTCGATTCGGACGCGTTGCGTGGCGCTGCTCGTTGCCGACGGTATGGATGGCGCTGCTTCGCAGGCGATTCATGACGCGCTGACCGCGCAAGGTGCGGTCGCGAAGTACGTAGCCCATCGTCTGGGCGCGGTGCGCCCGGCTGCAGGCGAGGCGATTGAAGCCGACGCAACGCTGGAAACCGCACCGCCGGTGCTGTTCGATGCGGTGGTCTTGCCCAGCGGACAGGCCGCGATCAATGCTCTGCTGAAAAATGGCGCAGCGATGAACTTCGTCAAGGAACAGTATCGGCACTGCAAGCCCATCCTCGCGCTCAAAGGAGCCAACGCTTTGCTCGAGGCTGCCGGTATTACGCCGCGATTGCCGGACGGCAGCGCTGACCCCGGGCTGCTCGTCGTCAGCGGGCAAGACGACGCGACTGCTGCCAAAGCATTCGTCAAGGCAATCGCGGGTCATCGGTACTTTGCGCGTCAAATGGACCCGTCGCCCGTCTAATGATCCAGATTGAACCCGGCCTGTATTTGCGCGTCCAGCAGGCTTCTCAGCGGCCTCATCCGTTGCCGCTGGAAAGCGGCTTCTCGGTAGATACGGCGTACCGCGCGTTGGGAATCCACAGCCCGTCGGAAACCAGCGAGTGCTACTTCATCGTGGCCAATGATCGCGACGAAACCTGGTTTATCTCGAATCGACACTTCCGAGTCGTTGGTCTGTTCCCCGAGCGGCGCGATCTGCGCTTTGCACTCACGCTCGCTCCCGTCCACAGCATCGCCGCATCGCAGTGACCGGCGCGGTAATTGCCTCCCTCGCTCGGATCACTTGAAGCCCTACCCACCCGCCCCAAGGAGGCGAAAAATGAACGAGCATGTAAAAGAACTTTTGTATCAAATGCTGGAAACCGAGTTGGGCGGCGTGCAGGTCTACACCACCGCTCTCGAATGCGTGGTCAACGACGAGCTCGAGGAAGAATGGACCAAGTATCTCGAGCAGACCCAGCGCCACGTCGAAGTCGTGCGTGAACTGTTTGGCAAATTAGGCCTCGATCCCGAAACGCAAACCCCGGGGCGCCAGGTCGTCCATCACATCGGCGGATCACTCGTCAAAGCGATGCAGATGGCGCTGTCGAGCGGCGGCGAGCCCGAGGCGGCGCAGTTGGTCGCCTGCGAATGCGTCGTGTTCGCGGAAACCAAGGACCATTTGAACTGGGAACTGCTTTCCAAGTGCGCCGAAAAAGCCAAAGGCGAAGAAAAGAAAGCGCTGACGGCGGCGTGCGAGGAAGTCGAAGACGAGGAAGACGAACACATCTATCACAGCAAGGGCTGGTGCCGCGAGTTATGGATCGAGTCGCTCGGCATGCCTGCAGTTTTGCCGCCGCCCGAAGAAGAAAAGGACGTGAAGACTGCTATCGGTGCAGCGCGCGCGGAAAAAGCGCGCGAGGAAATGCTGTAGCCGTTTGAATCAGGTGAGGATCTCCGGCGGAAATCGGAGTCCTCTGCTTGAACCGCGACGCGCGAGCGAGGTGGGTGGCGCTAGTGAAAGTCATGACTGCGCACCGTCAGGCTGCCCAGCAGCGGCGAGTGATCCTCCAGCCGCGCTGCAATCAGGTGCACGATGGGTGAGACGCCGGTGGTGACGCGCTCGACATGACCATAGACCGTCAACAGTCTCGATTGCAGCATCGCGCTTCGATACTTTTCAGCGGTCGAACGCCACACGACGACATTGATGGTTCCCGTTTCGTCCTCCAGCGTTATAAAAATCACCCCGCTTGCGGTTCCCGGCCTTTGCCGGCAGGTGACGATGCCGGTGGTGCGCACGCGCTGCCGATTGCGCGCGTTGCGTATGTCAGCTGCGCTGGCAAAGCCCTGCGCATTGAACCGGCTTCGCAACAGCGCCAGCGGATGCCTGCGCAGCGTCAGCGCCGTGTGCTGGTAATCGGCAATGATGTCTTGCCCTTCGGTCGGTGGCAGCAGATCAACCATCGATTCGCCAGGCAGCTCGGCAGCTAGCGGAGCCTTGCGCGGCGCTTCGGCATCAACGCCGAGCGCAGCCCACAGTGCGCGCCGGCGATGTCCTGCCAGCGGTGCCAGCGCATCGGCGGCGGCCAACGCATTGATCTCGCCGCGGTTCAGTTGAGCGCGGCGTGCCAGCGCTTCGACGCTTGCAAACGCCTGCGAAGTTCGAGCGCTGACAATTCGCTCGCCCGCTGCCTCCGAAAGTCCGCTGACCAGTTCCAGTCCCAGCCGCACGGCGGGTTTGCAGGCATCGGCCTCCGAAGGTGCCAGCGTGCAATTCCAATCGCTGACCGTCACATCGATGGGCCGTACCTCAACCCCATGCTCGATGGCATCGCGAACGATCTGCGCCGGTGCATAAAAGCCGAG
>JACCSD010000142.1 GCA_013813185.1 Burkholderiaceae bacterium | reverse complement strand
CTGCCCGTGCGCTGCTCGCCCGCAACTCGTACGCGTTGTGTTTGACCGATATGCGATTGCCCGACGGCTCTGGCCTCGAGCTGGTGCGGCACGTGACCGGATCGGCCGGGCCGCCGATCGCAGTCATAACTGCCTACGGCAGCGACGAAAATGCAGTAGCGGCGCTAAAGGCCGGTGCGTTCGACTACCTGACCAAGCCGGTCGATATCAATCAGTTGCGCATGCTGGTGCGCTCGGCCGTGCGGGAGGCGGACGCGGCCGATAAAAACTCCGCTGCAGAGAGGGTTCCGGCCGGCGGAAGTGCGGTGACCAGCCTCACCGGCAATACGCCGGCGATGCAGCAGATGCGCACGATGATCGGCCGGCTCGCGCGCAGCATGGCGCCGGTGGCGATCCGCGGCGAGTCCGGCAGTGGCAAGGAACTTGCGGCGCGCGCGATTCACGACTCGTCGAGCCGCAGCCAGCAGCCTTTCATCGCGGTCAATTGCGGTGCGATTCCCGAAACGTTGATGGAGGCCGAGTTCTTCGGCTACCGCAAGGGTGCATTCACCGGTGCGGAGCGCGATCGAGAAGGTTTTTTTCAGGCCGCCGCCGGCGGCACGCTGTTTCTGGATGAGGTGGCCGAATTACCGCTGGCGATGCAGGTCAAGTTATTGCGCGCGATTCAGGAACGCCGAGTGCGCAAGGTCGGTGCTTCGGTAGAAGAGCCCGTAGACGTGCGGCTCGTCAGTGCGACGCACCAGGACCTGGGCGCATTGGTGACTGCGGGAAGATTTCGGCAGGATCTGTTTTACCGCTTGAATGTGATCGAGTTGCGCGTTCCCGGACTGCGTGAGCGCCTGGACGACATACCGCTGCTAGCCGAATCGATTCTGACGCGCATTGCTGAGCGCGCGGGTGGTCGCCGTGCACATTTGTCGCCGGCGGCTGTAGTTGCGCTGAAGCGCTATCGCTTTCCCGGCAATGTGCGCGAGCTGGAGAATATTCTTGAGCGCGCCGTTGCGCTCGCCGCGGACGAAGTCTTGTTAGCCGACGATTTGATGCTGCCGGATGCCGAACTTGATGCACTGGTCGACGCCGAAGCGATACCGGTCGAAGAAGTCGCGGAGCCGCAGCCGGAACCGGCGGAAGCTTTAACACCTTCCGGCATCCTCGATTTCCAGGTGGTCGACGGCGTTCCGTCGTCGTTGGGCGCTTATCTCGACTCGCTGGAGCGCGATGCAATTCGCTGCGCGCTGGCCAAGACGCGCTACAACCGCACCGCGGCTGCGCAGCTTCTGGGCATCACGTTTCGACAACTGCGCTATCGAATGCAGAGGCTCGGCATCAAGTGATCGTCGGCAGCGACGGCTGGCTGGGTGAAGTCAACCGCGTCGAGTCGCCGAACTTCGATACGAGGCCGCCCGGCAGCTCGATCGAGTTGATCGTTGTGCATAACATCAGCCTGCCGCCCGGCTGCTATGGCGGCGGCCACATTGCGCAGCTGTTTACGAATTCCCTCGATCCTTCGCTCGACGAATTCTTTGCGCAGATTGCCGACGTGCGCGTATCGGCGCACGTTTTGATCGATCGCAATGGGAAGACGACACAGTTCGTTTCGCTTAGTGACCGCGCCTGGCACGCAGGGGTGTCGGCATTTTGCGGCCGCGCCGTTTGCAACGATTTTTCGGTGGGCATCGAACTCGAGGGAACCGATTTCGAATCGTTCACTGATTTCCAATACCATTCGCTGAACGCAGTCATCGCGGCATTGCTCGCCGCTTACCCTATCAGAGCCGTAGTCGGCCACTCCGACATCGCGCCCGATCGAAAGACCGACCCCGGTCCGTTTTTTGACTGGCGTCGAGTTCAGGTTCCGTCAAGCGTTTCCGTTCCCGCGGTCTAATTTTTTTTTGAAACGTCGCGCGACGCGTTTTCGATGCGCTGCGCCATCAACTCTTGTTGAGTTTCGAAAATTCTGCGCATATGATGCGGACACTATTCGTAGTAACGAAGTACCTCAGACATACTACATATTGTGCATAGAAGCCAAATCGCATACGTTGCAGAGTTCCCTGACAGGCTCGGCAAGCAAGGCAGATTGCGGTGCTTCGATCGCGATGTGTTGACCAGCGAGTGTTTTCGGCGTCGGGGTCGGTGACTAGAACTTGTGGTGTTTGCATTGATGACGTGCACCGAGCGCATGCGGGAGCGCGCGCGCTTTGCCGGTAATGATGCAGGCAGCCAATCAATTTGGAGGTGACATGCAGTTTCAAGAAATGACGGCGCACGGTGCCGCGCTTGGCGGTGCCTCAGCGGTGGCGGGCGCGCACCAGCCTGCCGAGGAAGTGAAGTCGAGCACTGGAGGAATCAGCGCCGTTCATGCAACGTCGTTTGGCGAGTACAAGGTCATTCGCCGCAACGGTTCGGTGGTTGCTTTCGAGCCGTCGAAGATCGCCGTGGCAACGACCAAGGCGTTTATCGCAGTCCACGGCGGCCAGGCAGCCGGATCGGCCGCGGTTCGCGAGCAAGTGCAAAAGTTGACCGAAAGCACCGTGCGCGCGTTGCTGAGGCGCCTGCCCGCCGGCGGCACCTTTCATATAGAGGATGTGCAGGATCAAGTCGAGCTTTCACTGATGCGCGATGGCGCGCACGACGTCGCCCGCTCGTACGTGTTGTATCGAGAGAAGCGTGCGCAGGAGCGTGCAAAGCGCGTCGAGAAGGAAGCAGCGGCGCCGAAGCTGTCGATGGTCGAGAACGGCGTGCGCGTTCCGCTGGACTTGCCCCGCGTTGAGGCGATCGTGCGAGCGGCATGCGCTGGACTCGACGACTACGTCACGCCCGAGGCGATCTTGTCGGAAACCGTCAAGAACCTGTACGACGGAGTGCCGCTCGACGAAGTCTACAAATCGGCCATTCTTGCCGCGCGCGCGTTGATCGAGAAAGATCCTGCCTATTCAGCGGTCACCGCGCGATTGCTGCTGCACACAGTTCGGCGCGAAGTGCTGGGTGAAGAGGTTACGCAGGAGCAGATGCAGGAGCGATATGCTGATGCATTCCCGCGCTTGATCAAGCACGGCATCGGCGCCGGGCTGCTGGACGAACGTTTGGGCCAGTTCGATCTGAAACGCCTCGGCGCGGCGCTCCAGGCCAGCCGCGATCTCAGTTTCAATTACCTCGGCCTGCAGACCCTGTACGACCGCTACTTCCTGCATCACGATGGCCGCCGCTTCGAATTGCCGCAGGGATTTTTCATGCGGGTCGCGATGGGCCTGTCGCTCAATGAGATTGATCGCGAGGCGCGCGCGATCGAGTTCTACGAGGTGCTGTCGAGCTTTGACTTCATGAGCTCGACGCCGACGCTGTTCAACTCCGGGACCAGGCACTCGCAGCTTTCGTCTTGCTATTTGTCGACCGTCGGCGACGATCTCGATGGAATCTACGAAGCGATCAAGGAAAACGCGCTGCTGGCGAAATACGCGGGCGGGCTTGGCAACGACTGGACGCCGGTGCGCGCACTCGGCAGCCACATCAAGGGCACCAACGGCAAGAGCCAGGGGGTGGTGCCCTTCCTGAAGGTCGTCAACGACACGGCGGTTGCGGTGAACCAGGGCGGCAAGCGCAAGGGTGCGGTGTGCTGCTATCTCGAAACCTGGCACCTGGACGTCGAAGAGTTCCTGGAGTTGCGCAAGAACACCGGCGACGACCGCAGGCGCACGCACGACATGAACACCGCGAACTGGATTCCGGACTTGTTCATGAAGCGCGTTTTCGAAGGCGCGGAATGGACGTTGTTCTCACCTTCGGATTGCCCGGACCTGCACGATCGCACCGGCCGCTCATTCGAGGAAGCGTACGTGCGCTACGAGGAAAAAGCGGCACGCGGAGAGGTGAAGCTGTTCAAGAAGGTTTCGGCGCAGGCGTTGTGGCGAAAAATGCTGTCGATGTTGTTCGAAACCGGCCATCCGTGGATCACGTTCAAGGATGCGTGCAATTTGCGCTCACCGCAGCAGCATGTCGGCACGATTCACAGTTCGAACCTTTGCACCGAAATCACGCTGAACACGTCGGACAGCGAAATTGCGGTCTGCAATCTCGGCTCGGTCAACCTGCCGGCGCACATGAAGGCCGGCGAGCACGGCGGCGGCAAGGGGGACTATCAGCTCGATCACGTCAAGCTGAAGAAAACGATTCGCACGGCGATGCGGATGCTCGACAACGTGATCGACATCAACTACTACGCGGTCAACAAGGCGCGCAACTCCAACGTCAAGCACCGCCCGGTCGGTCTCGGCATCATGGGATTTCAGAACTGCCTGCACATGATGCGCATTCCGTACGCATCGACCGCAGCGATCGAGTTTGCCGACCGCAGCACCGAGGCCACTTGCTACTACGCGTACTGGGCGTCAACCGAGCTGGCGCAGGAGCGCGGCCAGTATTCGTCGTTTACCGGCTCGCTGTGGGATCAGGGGATTCTGCCGCAGGACTCGCTCGCTTTGCTCAAGGAGCAGCGCGGCAGCCTGAAAGGCGAAGGCGCTTTATCGCTGGTCGAAGTTGACACCAGCTCGACGATGGACTGGGATGCTTTGCGCGGCCGTATCAAACAGCACGGCATGCGCAATTCGAACTGCGTGGCGATTGCGCCGACGGCCACGATTTCGAACATCGTCGGCGTCGACGCCTGCATCGAGCCGACTTTTCAGAACCTGTTCGTCAAGTCGAACCTGTCGGGTGAGTTCACGGTCGTCAACGACTACTTGGTGCGCGACTTGAAGGCGCTCGGCGTGTGGGACGAAGTGATGGTGCACGAGCTGAAGTATTACGACGGCTCGCTGGCGAAAAGCGAGCGGGTACCGGCCGAAGTACGCCAGCTGTACGCCACCGCGTTCGAAATCGATCCTGCCTGGCTGATCGAATGCGCGGCGCGGCGCCAGAAGTGGATCGACCAGGCGCAGTCGCTCAATATATATATGGGCGGTGTCTCGGGCAGGAAGCTCGATGAAACGTACAGGCTCGCATGGCGCCGCGGGCTGAAGACCACCTACTACCTGCGCACGGTGGGCGCCACGCACGCTGAAAAGTCGACGACCAACACCGGGCAGCTGAACGCGGTACCCACCGACAAGGCGGCGGGTGCGGCGCCGTTGGACGGCCAAGCTTGCATGTTGAAGCCCGGTGATGCCGCGTTCGCCGATTGCGAGGCATGTCAATGAGCGCACTCGCCTGGGAAGAGAACGTGGTGCCCGTTCCGGTGATGGCGCTCGGTTTGCGCGAAAGCGATATGCCGACGGTCGGGCCGACCGTGACGGCGGATGCACCCGAGTTGCGCCGGGTCAACGTGGCCGACAAGCGGATCATCAACGGCCGCACCGACGTCAACCAGCTGGTTCCATTCAAATACAAGTGGGCCTGGGAAAAGTACCTGTCGACCTGCGCCAATCACTGGATGCCGCAAGAAGTGAACATGTCGCGCGACATCGCTCTGTGGAAGGACCCGAACGGGCTGACCGACGACGAGCGCCGCCTGGTCAAGCGCAATCTGGGCTTCTTCGTCACGGCGGATTCGCTCGCGGCGAACAACATCGTGCTTGGCACCTATCGCCACATCACCGCGCCCGAATGCCGCCAGTTCCTGCTGCGGCAGGCGTTCGAAGAGGCGATTCACACGCATGCGTATCAGTACATCGTCGAATCCCTCGGGCTGGAGGAGGGGGAGATATTCAACGCCTATCACGAGGTCGGATCGATCCGGGACAAAGACGAGTTCCTGATCCCGTTTATCGACACGCTGACCGACCCGCACTTCACCACCGGCACGACCGAGAGCGACCAGGCGCTGCTGAAAAGCCTGATCGTGTTCGCCTGCCTGATGGAAGGGCTGTTTTTCTACGTCGGCTTCACGCAAATTCTGGCGCTCGGCCGGCAGAACAAAATGACGGGTGCGGCCGAGCAGTACCAGTACATCCTGCGCGACGAGTCGATGCACTGCAATTTCGGCATCGACCTGATCAACCAGATCAAGCTCGAAAATCCGCAGCTTTGGACGCTGCCTTTCCGCGAAGAGATCCGCGGTCTGTTTCGCAAGGCGGTCGAGCTCGAATACGCGTACGCCGAGGACACAATGCCGCGCGGCGTCCTGGGGTTGAACGCGCCGATGTTCAAGGGCTACTTGCGCTACATCGCGAATCGGCGCGCGCAGC
>JACCSD010000122.1 GCA_013813185.1 Burkholderiaceae bacterium | reverse complement strand
GCGCCGAGTTGTTCGAATTCCTGGCGCCAGTTGGACGGGAAGTTGCGATTCAGGTCGAGCCCCTGCGCGTTCCCGGTGACGCCGGCGACCGTGACGCTGACCCCGTCATAGTTTTCGATGCGTCCTTCTGCGAACACCCGGAAATAGTCGCCGCCCGGTGCATCGGTCGGCGCGCGCCGCACCAGCAGGCTCGGCTGCTGCGGATGCTTCTTCCAAGGGCCGTTCGGATCGGCGACGCGCATCTGCAGGATCCGGCCGTCACCGTCGAGGTCCTCGGTGATCAACCCGTCGAGCGGGTCTTCGTCGAACGGATAGCGCCGCGTCGACGAGCGCACGTAGCGCGGGTTGTCGCCCATCGCCCATTCGGCGCCGTCGGGGTTGATGCGCGGGCAAACGTAGAACGTGCGGGTGTCGAGTGCGCGAGCGATATCGGCGTTGCTGTTGCGCTCCTTCATCAGCCAGTCGATGAAGTACAGACAAGCGCTCGACGCCGTCAGTTCGATCGAATGAATATTGCCGTCGACCCAGTACGCGGGCTTGTCCTTCGCCGGACCGGTAGCGCGGTGCGTCAGCGTCACGACCGGAATGGCCCGGCCTTCGTGGCTGGTGCCGATCGTTTCCAACGAAACGTAATCCGGATTCTCGTCGGCAAAGCCGCGCAAGAGGCCCATCAATTCGTCGTAACGATAGAAGCGCGAGTAGTCGATGGTGGGCATGGCGGCTCGTTGGAATTAGACCGGGATCATAACTTTGCTGTCATATTCCGAGACAAGTTGCGGTCGTATGATCCCCGCCCATGTCCAGCAAACCGACGACGCCCACCATGGCAGTGCTCGACGGTAGCGCGCTGAAGGGGAAGCGCGGGTGGGAGCGCATCCTCAACGCGACGCACTATTCGATCGACGGGCTGCGATCCGCGTGGGCTCACGAGGATGCATTCCGCCAGGAAATCCTCGCCGCCGGTGTGTCGATTCCGGTGGCGTTGCTGCTACCGCTGGGCTGATCGAAAAAATCCTGCTGATCGGCTTCGTCGTGCTGGTGTTGATCGTCGAGTTACTGAACACCGGGATCGAAGCAGCAGTCGACCGTGACAGCCTCGAGATCAATTCGCTCGGGAAGCGCGCCAAGGATATCGGCAGCGCGGCGGTCATGCTGTCGCTGATGCTGGCAGGCGGAATCTGGATCGCAATTCTCGCCAAGAACTATCTGTAGCGATCCCTCACTCCCGTAGACTTTCGCGTTTTCATCGGGAGCGGAAGTCGTGAGTGGACTCTTGCGGTCCAGCATCGAATCGTTGCCGCTTGTCTATCGCGGCAAGGTACGTGACAGCTACGCGGTGGGCGACGATCAGCTGCTGATTGTGACGACCGACCGGTTGTCCGCGTTCGACGTGGTGATGAGCCAGCCGATTCCCGACAAGGGCAGGGTGCTCAATGCGTTGTCCAACTTCTGGTTCACGAAGCTGGCCCACGTCACGCCGAATCATCTGACGGGCGTCGCACCGGAGTCGGTCGTCGCGAGCGACGAGCTGAGTCAGGTGCGCGGCCGCTCGGTGATTGCAATGAAGCTAAAGCCGCTGCCGGTCGAAGCCGTGGTGCGCGGTTACCTGATTGGCTCCGGGTGGAAGGACTATCAGCGCTCAGGCAGCGTGTGCGGGATCGAACTGCCGCCTGGTTTGCAAATGGCAAGCAAGTTGCCCGAGCCGATCTTCACGCCCGCCAACAAGGCCGAGCTCGGCACCCACGACGAAAACATTTCGTTCGAGCGCATGCAGGAAATTGTGGGTGCCGAGCTTGCGTTCCGTGTTCGCTCGATCAGCCTCGCGCTGTACGCGGCGGCTTCGCAGTACGCCGCCACACGCGGCATCATCATTGCCGACACCAAGTTCGAGTTCGGACTCGACGCTACGGGCGATCTACGGTTGATGGACGAGGTGCTGACGGCCGATTCGTCGCGCTTCTGGCCGGCGGAGCAGTACGCTGAGGGATCTTCGCCGCCGTCGTTCGACAAGCAGTTCGTGCGCGACTGGCTGGAAACTCAGGATTGGGACAAGACCCCGCCGCCGCCGGACTTGCCGCCGGCCGTCGTTCTAAAGACGGCCGACAAGTATCGGGACGCGTTGCTGCGGCTTACCGGCAAAACGGTGGAAGCTTGATCCGTACAATCGCGCGTTGCGTTAACCGTGAACGGTAGACATGAAACGTGACGGGCAGTACGCGCCGCTGATCGGCGTGCTGATGGGTTCGACGTCCGATTGGGACGTGATGCAGCACGCGTGTGACGTGCTGAAGGAATTCGGAGTGCGATTCGAAACGCGTGTTGTCTCCGCGCATCGCACGCCCGACGAGATGTTCGCGTACGCCGAAGAAGCGCGCGCGCGTGGATTGAAGGCGATCATTGCCGGTGCCGGCGGCGCTGCGCATCTACCCGGCATGCTGGCTTCGAAGACGTTGATCCCGGTGCTCGGGGTGCCGATTCCGTCCAAATATTTGCGGGGTGAAGATTCGCTGCTGTCGATCGTACAAATGCCGAGAGGCGTGCCGGTCGCAACGTTCGCGATCGGTGAGGCAGGCGCAGCCAACGCCGCGCTGTTCGCGCTCGAGATGCTGTCGATGCAGGACGGCGAGCTCGCGACGGCGCTTGCGCAGT
>JACCSD010000119.1 GCA_013813185.1 Burkholderiaceae bacterium | reverse complement strand
CACCCGAACAGGTGGAGGTAGTGAAAATGACGCCGCCCGTCGGTCAGTTCGAACGCATCATGCAGAAGGTTGCGCTGCTACGCGAACAAATGGGTCCACGCTATTTATGCAGCGAGAAAAACCGCGTTCAGCGATTGGACGGAAAGAGTTATGCGCCGCGACCCAGGGCTCCGAATGTCCGGTCGATCAAGCGAAAAGCGGCCGCAGCGTAGTTAGGGCAGCGGCGTTCCGCCCGTCGATCACCGGTCGGGCCGCGCAATCGCTTATTGAAAGCAAGAATTAGCGTGCGGTAGCACTAAAGGGCGTGCGTGGAACAGAAGTGGCCGCAGCAGCTTTGGATCGTCCGGCATGGCCAAAGCGCGGGAAACGTTGCGCGCGATTCGGCCGAAGCTGCGCGCCAGCCGCTGATCGACATCGCCGAGCGCGATATCGATGTGCCGTTGTCGCCGCTGGGCGAACAGCAGTCCATCGCGCTAGGCCAATGGTTCGGTGCGCTGCCGCGCGCTTCGCAGCCTAACGTTGTGTTGTGCTCGCCGTATGTGCGAGCACGCGCGACCGCGCGCCTGGTACTGCAAGCAGCCGGCATCGGCGCCAACTCGCACATCCTGCATGCCGATGAGCGCCTGCGTGAAAAGGAATTTGGCATCCTCGATCGGTTGACGACGTTCGGCATCCGCGAGCGTCATCCGCAGTTGAGCGAGCAGCGCGCGCACGTCGGCAAGTTTTATTTTCGCCCGCCGGGGGGCGAAAGCTGGTGCGACGTGATTCTGCGGCTGCGCAGCGTGATCGACACGATGACGCGCGAATACCGCGGTGAGCGCGTATTGATCGTTGCGCACCAGGTCATCGTCAATTGCTTCCGCTATTTGCTGGAAAGGATGGACGAAGCGCAGATACTCGATCTCGACCGTGCCGCCGACGTTCCCAACTGCGCCGTGATGCAGTACGAGTTCGACCGCACGCAGGGCAAGAACGGCAAGCTCGTGACGCGGCTGATTCACTTCGTCGCGCCGCTCGCAGAATCCGGCACACCGATCACGACCGAAGCCGACGTGCCCGCCGCGCCGAAGCCGTGATGAGGAGCGCTGCGACGGATGCGGACGCCGTTGAAGTCGATGACGCATGCCTGCGCGGCTGGCCTCTGCCGCAACCCGACGCGGACGGCGACAAGGAAGAACGCGGCCGGGTCCTGGTGATCGCCGGCTCGCGCGAAATGCCCGGGGCGTTGATCCTCGCGGCGAACGCGGCGCTGAACGCAGGCGCCGGCAAGCTGACGGTCGCGACTGCCGCGAGTGTGGCGCGGCTGGTCGCGACCGCGCTTCCGGAAGCGCGCGTCATTGAACTGGCCGAGACTGAAGCGGGCGGCACCGATCGCAGCGCGATCGAGCGCGTGCGACAGTTGTTGCCGCACGTCGATGCGGTGCTGATCGGGCCGGGCATGCAGGACGAGCCGGCCGTCTGTGAGTTTTGCGCAGGTTTGCTGGACCATCTGTCGACTTCGACTCTGGTGCTGGACGCGGCCGCGATGGGCGTGGTGCGCGGTCCTGCGCCGACGATTGAAAGTTTCGCCAGCGCGACCATCCTGACGCCGCATGCCGGTGAGTTGGCGCATCTGACCGGCGACGACAAAGAGGCAATCTGCGATCGACCCGCATCCGCGGCGCTCGGCGCAGCGCGCCATTGGAACGCCATCGTTGCGCTAAAAGGTGCAACAACTTTCATTGCTGCGCCGGACGGATCGCTGTGGCGCCACGCTGGCGGCAACGTGGGGCTTGCGATTTCGGGCTCGGGCGATGTGCTCGCGGGACTTATCGCGGGCCTGGCGTCGCGCGGCGTGCCGCCAGCGCAAGCGGCAGTGTGGGGCGTCGCGCTGCACGCACGCGCGGGTGAGCAACTGGCGACCCGCTCAGGCCCGCTCGGTTATCTCGCGCGCGACTTATCCGCAGAGGTGCCCGCGCTGATGGCCGCTCTCACGGGCTAACGTCGATCCAGTAGGCGCGCCGCCAGATGGTTCAACGTCAATAGGAACGCGACGCCGGCTCCCACGTTCAACCACATCGGGCGCGGACTCGCCGGCTCAGGGATGAATGCGACGGCGGAAACGGCAGCGGCCGTTGGGCCATCTTCACTTCTCGATGGAATGGCGGGCGCACTGGCGTCGTCCGGTGTCGACGATTTATCGATGCCGCGCATCGAGCCAAAGGTCTGCGCATAGACCCAGGTGAACTCGGCGCCGAGCAGGAAGATCTGGGCGGAGTAGTAGACCCAGAC
>JACCSD010000107.1 GCA_013813185.1 Burkholderiaceae bacterium | reverse complement strand
AGCCTCGGTCCGCGCGATGTCGACAACAGTCCGTTGGGTGGCAATCGGCGCCTGAATTTCTCGCTCGAGGCCTACATCCCGATACCGGGCGCCGATCGAACACTGCGCGCCCTGACCTTCGTCGACGCCGGCCAGGTCTGGGGCCTTGCGCCACGCCGTGACTCGAACGGAAATTTTGTCGTCATCAACGGCCGCCCGGTATACGAAGACGAGAAGACTGACCTGGGCAATCTGCGCTATTCGGTCGGCATCGGTGTCGCCTGGATCTCGCCACTGGGCCCGCTCAAACTTTCTTACGCGTATCCGCTGAATCGCAAGCCAGAAGATCGCGTGCAGCGCTTTCAATTCCAGATCGGAACCGGCTTCTAGGCCGCTGGTGTGCGAGAATCTTTTGCTTCCGGGGAGGCGTAAACGATGGTCGAGACGTGGCGAAAGTTTCTGAAGGCGACGTGTGCCGCCACGCTGATTGCGACGGCGTCAACGGCGTCTGCACAGGAACTGAAGATCGGGGTCGTCAACCCCGAACGGTTGCTGCGCGAATCCACACCAGCGCGTGCAGCGCTGCAAAAACTCGAAGGGGAATTCGCGAAGCGTCAAAAGGACGTCGAGGAAACGGGCATCCGCCTGAAAACCATGGCCGAAAGATTCGAGAAAGACTCGCCCGTGATGACCGAAACCGATCGTGGGCGGCGGCAGCGTGAGCTGGCCGAGCTCGATCGCGACTTTCAACGCAAGCAG
Organism: Burkholderiaceae bacterium; assembly: GCA_013813185.1. Taxonomy (GTDB): domain Bacteria; phylum Pseudomonadota; class Gammaproteobacteria; order Burkholderiales; family Burkholderiaceae_F; genus JACCZX01. The sequence continues at coordinate 2,081 of JACCSD010000107.1, read as the reverse complement.
CGCGAGTTTCGTGAAGACCTCAACCAGCGCCGCAACGAAGAAATGCAGGGCCTGGTCGAGCGCAGTAACCGCATCATTCGTCAGATCGCCGAGCAGGAAAAATACGACCTGATCGTGCAGGAAGCGGTGTACTTCAACCCCCGCATCGACATTACCGAGCGCGTGTTGAAAGCGCTCAACGCCGCCCGATAGGCACAATGACTACGGCGGTCAGTGTGTCGCTGGCCGATCTGAACAGCGCGGTTGCGGAACGCTCCACCGGCCGCTTGCAGGCAATCATCATCGGATCCAGTGACGTCAAGTTAAGCGGCGTCGCAGCGCTCGCTTCCGCCACGCGTTCCGATCTCGCATTTCTGGCCAACCCGCTATATCGCGCCGACGCGCTGACCAGTCGGGCGGGCGCGATCGTGCTGAATGCGGCTGACCGCGATGCACTGCAATCGCAGTCCGCGCCGTTGACCGCCTCGTTGACGGCAATGGCCGTGTGCGAACAACCGTACGCGTGGTTCGCGTATGCGGCGCAGATACTGAACCCGGAAGACTCAGTAAAGGCGGGTATTGCTGACGGCGCGCACGTCGCCGATAGCGCGCGAATTCACCCCTCTGCCCGTGTCGATGCCGGCGCAACGATCGCTGAGGGTGCGGGCATCGGCGCCGGAGCATGGATCGGCGCTGGTGCTGTGATCGGCGCGCGTACCGTCATCGGCGACGCAGCGCGCATCTATCCGCGCGCCGTCGTCCTCGACGATTGCAGAATCGGCGCGCGCTGCATTGTTCACAGCGGCGCGGTGATCGGCAGCGACGGCTTCGGCTTCGCACCGCTCGACGGCCGCTATATCAAGATTCCGCAAGTGGGCGCGGTCGTGATCGGCGACGACGTCGAAGTCGGCGCCAATACGACAATCGACCGTGGCGCGATGGGCGATACGATCATCGAAGACGGCGTCAAGCTCGACAATCAGGTCCAGATCGCGCACAACTGCGTGATTGGAGCGCACACCGTCATCGCCGGGTGCGTCGGCATCGCGGGCAGCACGAGAATCGGCAAGGGCTGCCGCATCGGCGGTGCGGCGATGATCGGCGGGCACCTGCAAATCGCCGACGGTTCGAGCATCGGACCGGCCACTCCGGTGCCGAGCTCCGTAACCGAACCCGGTCACTACACCGCGTTCTTTCCGCTGATGAAGCACCGCGAGTGGGAGCGCGCGGCGGCCGTGCTGCGCAACCTGCCCGAGCTGCGCAGCCGGGTTCGGCAACTCGAAGCCGAGCACAAGGCAGTAGAACTCAAACCCGGAAAATGAGCTGATGGATATCCAGCAGATACTGCAAACGTTGCCGCACCGATATCCATTTGTGATGGTCGACCGCGTGCTGGAGATCGTGTCAGGCGAGCGCATCGTGGCGCTGAAGAACGTGACGATCAACGAGCCGTACTTCGTCGGCCATTTTCCGCGGCTGCCGGTGATGCCTGGCGTAATGATCATCGAGGCCCTGGCGCAAGCGGCGGCGCTTCTTACCTATCAGACACTGAATCTGCAGCAGGGTGACGGCACGCTGTTTTATTTTGCGGGCATCGACGGCGCGCGCTTCAAGCGGCCGGTGACGCCGGGCGATCAGCTGCGGCTTGAAGTGGAGATGGTTCGCGTGATGCGCGGCATCGGCAAATTCAAGGCGCGCGCACTGGTCGATGGTGCGTTGGCCGCCGAAGCCGAGCTGATGTGCGCGTATAGGAATGGAAACGGGAAGGGCGCACCCGAGAAGCGCGAGGTTGAATAGTTGCGCGCACACGCCACCGCCGTCCTCGATCCCGCGGCCGAAATCGCGGATGACGTAGAGATCGGCCCGTATTGCATAGTGGGTGGCGGTGTGGCGATCGGCGCCGGCTCCGTGCTTGGCCCGCACGTCGTCATCGGCGGCCGCACTACGATCGGTCGCAATAATCATTTCTTTTCGTTCAGCGCGATCGGCGGCGTCCCGCAGGACAAGAAGTACGCAGGTGAAGACACCGAGCTGGTGATAGGCGACGGCAACACCGTGCGCGAGTCATGCACGATCAGTCTCGGCACGGCGGGCGGCGGCGG
>JACCSD010000105.1 GCA_013813185.1 Burkholderiaceae bacterium | reverse complement strand
ACTGCGCTTGCCGCCGGACGCTCGTTAGAAGTGTCCGGCGTTCCGGCCGACATGTTGAGCCTGGCGACCGTTTACGGTGTCGAAAGCATTCTGCCGATCTCGGGCCCCGCTCGCCCCGCGCCGACTACCGATCACTGATCCCGGATCACCGCTTCCGGTGGGTGCCATTCAGGTTTCCGCCGTCACCAAGCGCTACGGCTCGACGCTCGCGCTCGACCGTATCGATCTGCAGATCGAGCGCGGAGAATTCTTCGGCCTGCTCGGGCCCAATGGCGCCGGCAAGACCACATTGATTTCGATTATTGCCGGTCTCGTGCGCGCGACCAGTGGGCGGGTGACCGTGATGGGCCACGACGTGGTTGACAACTACCGTGCGGCGCGCCTGGCGTTGGGCGTTGTGCCGCAGGAACTCGCGTTCGATCCGTTTTTCACCGTGCGCGAAACGCTGGCTTTTCAGTCGGGTTACTTCGGGCTGGCTAACAACGGCGCCTGGATCGATGAGGTGCTCGCCCATCTGGGCCTCGCGTCGCGCGCTAATAGCAACATGCGCGCGCTCTCTGGAGGAATGAAGCGGCGCGTGTTGGTAGCGCAGGCGCTCGTGCACAAGCCGCCGGTGATCGTGCTCGACGAGCCGACCGCCGGCGTCGATGTGGAGCTGCGGCAGACACTTTGGTCGTTCATTCGCCGGTTGAATCAGGAGGGTCACACGATCGTGTTGACCACGCATTACCTGGAAGAGGCGCAGGCGCTGTGCCAGAGGATCGCGATGCTCAGATCCGGCACTGTCATCGCGCTCGACACTACGCGTGCGTTGCTGTCGCACATCGAGGGCGTGCAGATGACGCTGCGCGTGCGCGGAACGGTGCCGCCGTCGGTGCTCGCGCATCGAATCGATGACCGCGATGGCGCTCTCGTACTTCGACTTGGTGAGCCGGGCGACGTCGGCCGCGTGCTGGCCGAGTGTCAGGCGGCGGGTTGCGAGATAGAGGACCTGGAGGTCGGCCGCGCCGATCTTGAAGATGTGTTCCTGCAACTTATGGCGGAGCGCGCCGAATCGGAACGCATCCCGGCGCTGGCTACCGCATGAACGCCAGCGCCGCGGTTTCTTTTCGCACGCTGCTGATGAAAGAGATGCTGCGATTCTGGAAAGTCAGTTTCCAGACCGTCGGTGCGCCGGTGCTGACGGCGGTACTTTACCTGCTGGTGTTCGGCCACGTGCTCGAAGACCACGTGCAGGCTCTGCCCGGAGTCAGCTACACGGCATTCCTGATTCCCGGGCTGGTGATGATGTCGGTGCTGCAAAACGCGTTCGCGAATTCTTCTTCGAGCCTGATCCAGTCGAAAATCATGGGCAGCTTGATCTTCATCCTGCTGCCGCCGTTCTCGCATTGGCAGCTGTTTGGCGCGTATGTTGCCGCTTCCGTCGTGCGCGGCGTGGTGGTCGGCTTGGGCGTGTTCATCATCACCGTATGGTTCGCGCCGCCGACGTTTGCGGCACCCTTATGGATCGTTGCATTTGGGCTGCTCGGCGCCGCGATGCTCGGAACGCTCGGCCTGATTGCCGGCATCTGGGCCGACAAGTTCGATCAGCTGGCGGCGTTTCAAAACTTTATCGTGATGCCTGCCACTTTCCTGTCGGGCGTGTTCTACTCGGTCCAGAGCTTGCCGCCGTTCTGGCGCACGATCTCGCACTTCAACCCATTTTTCTACATGATCGACGGCTTTCGGTACGGCTTTTTCGCGCAGTCCGACGTCAACCCCTGGATAAGCCTGGCGGTGCTGACGTTTGCGTTTGTCGTCGTTGCGGGCATTGCGGTCAGCCTGTTGGCGCGCGGCTTCAAATTGAGAAACTAATGGAACCTACCCCCGGCGATATCGAGCGCTACATAGCGGATGGCTTCGATTGCGAAGTGGTCAAGGTATCCGGCGATGGCCGGCATTTTGAGGCGCTGATCGTCAGCGTAGCGTTCGAAGGCCAGTCGCGTATCGCCCGTCACCAGCACGTCTATCGAGCGCTCGGCGACCGCATGCGGCAGGAAATTCACGCCCTGTCGATGCGAACATTGACGCCGGCCGAATTCCGGGAATCAGAGCAGTGATTTCACGTTGTTTTCATTCGAAGTTCGTGCCCAGTTCGCCTGCGCGCGCGAGTCTTGCAACCGATCGTCCGCATTGTGCTGGCGCGCCCGCAAGGAGCTTCGAATGCCCGATTCTCTTCCCGCAACCTCGCCAACCTCGCCAACCTCGCGCGTCACCCGTGCCGTACAGTTCCGCTCCTCGTTAGATCGGCCGCTCTTTGACGAAGTGGCTGGCTTTGTTGGTGCGATGGACAAACTGAAAATTCGGGGCGGTACCCGCCTGGCAGGCGAAATTACCGTTTCGGGTGCAAAAAACGCGGCTTTGCCGATTCTTGCTGCGTCGCTGTTGACGGCTGACGAGTTCATCGTCGACAACGTGCCGCAACTTCAGGACGTGGCCACGGCCTTGAAGCTGCTGAAGCTAATGGGAGTATCGGTCGAGCGCGACGGCGCAACCGTGCGACTCAAAGCGGACGCCCTCACAAAAACCGAAGCACCCTACGAGCTCGTGAAGACGATGCGAGCATCGATCCTGGTGCTCGGCCCGCTGATGGCGCGCACGGGTAGCGCACGTGTGTCGCTGCCCGGCGGTTGTGCGATCGGCGCGCGCCCGGTCGACCAGCACATCAAGGGACTCGAAGCGCTCGGTGCAACAGTTCGTATTGAAAATGGATTTGTCGTCGCGGAGGCGAAACGATTGCGTGGCGCACGCATTGCCACCGACATGGTGACGGTGACGGGCACAGAAAACCTGATGATGGCGGCGGTCCTGGCTGACGGCGAAACGATTCTCGAAAACGCTGCGCGCGAACCCGAAGTCGTCGATCTCGCCGCCGCACTGAATGCCATGGGCGCACGCATCCGCGGCGCGGGCACCGATTGCATTGCGATCGAGGGAGTCGAGCGGCTGCACGGCGCGCGGCATAGGGTGATGGCCGACCGCATCGAAACCGGCACGTTCTTGAGCGCTGTGGTGGCTGCCGGCGGGCACGCCGCATTGCGCGGTGCCGCGGCTGGAACGTTACACGCGGTGTTGGACAAGCTGCGCGAAGCCGGCGCGCAGATCGACGCGCAGAACGGTGCGCTACGCATCCGCATGGACTCTAGGCCACGCGCGGTGAGCCTGCGCACTGCTCCGTATCCTGATTTTCCGACCGATATGCAGGCGCAGTTCATGGCGCTTAACTGTGTTGCCGACGGCGTAGGCGCAATCACCGAGACGATTTTCGAAAACCGCTTCATGCACGTGCACGAACTGCAGCGGCTGGGCGCGAACATCACGATCGATGGCAACACCGCGACCGTACGCGGCGTTGGGAAGCTCGCCGGGGCGCCGGTGATGGCCACCGATCTGCGCGCGTCCGCCAGCCTGGTGGTCGCCGCTCTGGCGGCCGAAGGCGAGACCACCGTCGATCGCATTTACCATCTGGACCGAGGATACGAAGCGATGGAGAAAAAACTTGCGGCGCTTGGGGCCGACGTGCAACGGATAAAGTGAGATCAAGGTGATGCCGGCGGACGCATTTTCATGTAGTGGCCTCATGGGCGGGCGCACGGCCGCTCCGAAGCCCGCCGATCTAACTCATCGCGACGAGTGCACGTGCGACGGCGAAGCCGTCGCGTACACGAGGAGCGCTTCTTGATCACGCTCGCACTTTCGAAAGGAAGAATTCTTGACGAGGCGCAGCCGCTGCTGGCAGCGGCCGGGATCGCCCCGCTCGAAGATTCGGAGGCCTCGCGCAAGCTGATCATCGGCACCCGCGATCCGAAGTTGCGCATCGTCGTCGTACGTGCTTCGGACGTGCCCACCTATGTCCAGTACGGCGCGGCCGAACTCGGCATCGCCGGCAAGGATGTGCTGCTGGAACACGGCGCCCACTGGGGAGATCGCGGCCTGTATCAGCCGGTCGACCTGGGCATTGCGCGTTGCCGGCTGTGTGTCGCCGTACCGGTTGGCTTCGACTACGCAAAAGCAGTGCGGCGCGGCGCCCGTCTGCGCGTCGCCACCAAGTATGTCCAGACTGCCCGCGAACACTTCGCGGCGAAAGGCGTGCACGTCGATCTGATCCAGTTGTACGGCTCGATGGAGCTTGCGCCGTTGGCCGGACTGGCCGATGTGATCGTTGACCTGGTGTCGTCGGGCAGCACGCTGAAGGCCAACAATTTGGTCGCAGTCGAAGAAGTCGCACCGATATCGGCAAGACTCATCGTCAATCAATCGGCGCTGAAGGTGCGGCGCGAAGAGTTGATGCCCCTGATCGCACGCATCGAAGACGCCGCCGCAGCGCTCGTAGCGTGATGAACGTACGCCGGCTCGACGCGGGCGATGCGGGCTTCGACGCACTGTTTGCAAAACTGGTGGCGACCGATACCGCGAGCGATCGGGAAGTCGAGCGCGTCGCCGGTCAGATCGTCGACGACGTCAAGCGCCGCGGGGATGCGGCTTTGCTCGAATATACGAACCGGTTTGATCGCATCGTCGCGGCGAGCGTCGCCGAACTGGAAGTCCCCGCGTCCGAGACGCGCTCGGCACTGGACTCGCTCGACGGCGAGCAGCGCAGCGCACTCGAAACAGCCGCGCAGCGGATACGTCGTTTTCACGATCGGCAACTGGCGACGTCGTGGAGCTACACCGAGGACGACGGCACCGAGCTGGGCCAGCGCGTCGACGCATTGCAAAGCGTGGGTCTGTACGTCCCGGGTGGGCTCGCGGCTTATCCGTCTTCAGTGCTGATGAACGCACTGCCGGCGCAAGTCGCGGGCGTGGAAAACATCGTGGTGGTCGTGCCGGCGCCCGGGGGCGTCCGTAACGCGCTGGTGCTGGCGGCGGCGTCGCTGGCCGGCGTAACGCGTATTTTCACGATCGGCGGCGCGCAGGCGGTGGCTGCACTCGCCTATGGCACGCAAACCATTGCGGCGGTCGACAAGATCGTCGGTCCTGGAAACGCCTATGTAGCGGCCGCCAAGCGACGGGTGTTCGGCACCGTCGGGATCGATCTGATCGCTGGCCCGAGCGAAATTGTGGTCATTTGCGACGGCAAGACCGACCCTGACTGGATTGCGATGGATCTGTTCTCGCAGGCAGAGCACGACGAATCTGCGCAGGCGATATTGTTGACCGATGATTCGTCGTTCATCGAGCGCGTGCAGGCGTCGATCGATCGTCTGCTGCCTACGATGCCACGCCGGGCGATTATCGAACGGTCGCTGAGCAACCGGGGCGCCTTGATCCTGACGCGCGATCTGCAGCAGGCGTGCGATATCGCCAATCGGATTGCGCCCGAACATCTGGAGATTTCGACCGAAAATCCCGAGCACTGGGCCGCAAAGATCCGGCACGCCGGTGCGATGTTCCTGGGCCGCTACACGAGCGAGGCAATCGGCGACTACTGCGCCGGACCGAACCACGTGCTCCCGACCGCGCGCTCCGCGCGCTTCTCATCCGCCCTTGGGGTCTACGATTTCCAGAAGCGCACGAGTGTCGTTCGCGTTTCGGCAGCCGGCGCGCATACGCTCGGCAAGGTCGCCGCGACGTTAGCGCGCGGCGAGCGATTGACGGCGCACGCAGCCAGCGCGGAATTTCGCATGGCTACGGAGCCTCGTGCAGAACCGCGCGAGGCCGATTACTGATGATGGTTCGCGCATGATCGATCGGTTCGGGCCTCGGCCCGACCTTACTGTCATTCGGGAGGATGTGCGCGCCATCGAGGCCTACCCGGTCCCGAGTGCGGTCGGGTTTGTAAAACTCGACGCGATGGAAAATCCCTTTTCGCTGCCTGAAGGGTTGCAACAACAGCTGGGCGAGCGCCTTGGAAAACAGGCGCTTAACCGCTATCCGCTATCGGACCCGCGAGGATTCAAGGAGCGGCTCGGCAAATCGATTGGACTGCCGCCGGGTATGCAGCTGATGCTCGGCAACGGCTCCGACGAGCTGATCCATCTGATCATCCTGGCGTGCGCAAAACCTGGCACGACGGTGCTCGCGCCCGCGCCGAGCTTTGTGATGTATGAGTTGTCGGCGCGCTTTGATCACTGCAACTACGTCGGCGTGCCGTTGAAGGAAAACTTCGCGCTCGACGCGGAGCGGATGCTGCAAGCGATTGCCGAGCACCGCCCCGCAGTCGTTTTCATCGCCTATCCGAACAACCCCACCGGTAATCTGTTCGATCGGGGCGGAATCGACTCGATCCTGCGCGCCGCGCCCGGCATCGTCGTCATCGACGAAGCCTATCTGCCATTTGCGCAAGAGACCTGGATGCCGCAGCTGAAGCGAACACCAAATCTGCTGGTGTTGCGCACGTTGTCCAAGCTGGGACTCGCTGGTATCCGGCTGGGTTATCTGGCGGCGGATGCCGATTGGATCGAACAGTTCGAGAAGCTGCGGCCGCCCTACAACGTGAACGTGTTGAC
>JACCSD010000104.1 GCA_013813185.1 Burkholderiaceae bacterium | reverse complement strand
TCAAGCTGCGGTTCGATCCGGCGCAAGGCGCCTCAGGATCTAAAGACGGAGGCGCAGCCGCTAGCCAGGTCAACGCGATCGAGCAGGCGCTCGACAAGGTGTCGAACCTTTCCGAAGACAAAGTGCTTCGGCAGTATCTGGCGCTGCTCGGCGCCACGCTGCGCACCAATTACTGGCGCACCGGCGTCGGCACCAGCGGTGCTGCAGGGCCGCGGCGCGCGTTCCTGTCGTTCAAGTTCGATTCGGCGCACATACCCGGTCTGCCAGACCCGCGCCCGTTGTTCGAGATCTTCGTCTATTCGACACGCTTTGAAGGGGTGCATTTGCGCGGTGGCAAGGTCGCGCGCGGTGGCTTGCGCTGGTCGGACCGGCCCGAAGACTTTCGCACCGAGGTGCTTGGCCTGGTGAAGGCGCAGATGGTGAAGAACACCGTCATCGTGCCGGTTGGCAGCAAGGGCGGCTTCGTGTTGAAGAAAGCGCCTCCGATGACCGATCGCGAGGCTTATTTGCAAGAAGGCGTCGACTGTTATCGCGACTACCTGCGCGGGCTGCTCGACCTGACCGACAACCGTGTCGGCGATGCGATCGTGCCGCCGCCGCACGTCGTTCGACACGACGCCGACGATCCTTATCTGGTCGTCGCGGCCGATAAAGGCACCGCGACATTTTCCGATTACGCCAATGCGGTCAGCGCCGAATACGGTTTCTGGCTGGCCGACGCGTTCGCATCGGGCGGCAGCGCGGGTTATGACCACAAGGAAATGGGCATCACCGCGCGCGGCGCGTGGGAAAGTGTCAAGCGCCACTTTCGCGAGCTCGGCATCAATACGCAGACGACCGAGTTCACGTGTGTAGGCATCGGCGACATGTCGGGCGATGTGTTTGGCAACGGCATGCTGCTGTCGCGTCACATTCGCCTGCTGGCGGCGTTCGATCATCGGCACGTGTTTATCGATCCCAATCCGGATGTCGCTGCGAGCTTTGCCGAGCGCGAGCGTTTGTATGCGCTGCCGCGCTCGTCGTGGGCTGATTACAACCAGAAGTTGATTTCGGCCGGCGGTGGCATCTGGGCACGCTCCGAGAAATCGATTCCGATTTCGCCGCAGGTACAAGAGGCGCTCGGCATTGCAGCGAGCAAGTTGACGCCGGCGGAGTTGATCTCGGCGATTTTGAAAGCGCCGGTGGATCTTTTGTACAACGGCGGCATCGGCACCTATGTCAAGGCGACCAGTGAATCGCACGTCGACGTCGGCGATCGCGCCAACGACGGGTTACGTGTCAACGGCGCGGAGCTGCGCTGCAAAGTCATTGGCGAAGGCGGCAACCTCGGATTGACGCAGCTCGGTCGCATCGAGGCCGCGCTCAACGGCGTCAGGCTGTACACCGACGCGATCGACAACTCGGCGGGTGTCGACACGTCGGATCACGAGGTGAACATCAAAGTCTTGCTGTCGCTGCCGATCGCCGACGGCGAGCTGACCGAGAAACAACGCAACACGCAACTGGTCAGCATGACGGACGACGTCGCTGCGCTCGTCTTGCGCGACAACTACTTTCAGGGACAGTCGCTATCGGTCAGCGGCCGCATGGGTTTGCGGCTGCTCGACCAGCAGCAGCGCTTTATCCGCTTCCTCGAAAAGCAGGGACGGCTCAGTCGCACGATCGAGTTTCTGCCCAGCGACGACGAAATCGCCGAGCGCCGCATAAAAGGCATTCCGCTGACAAATCCGGAGCGCGCGGTGCTGCTCGCGTACTCGAAGATGTGGTTGTTCGACGCGCTGCTCGTGTCCGATCTGCCCGAAGATCCCTGGGTCGGCACTGCGCTCGCGCGCTACTTCCCATCGGTGCTGAAGGAAAAGTTCGGCACCTATATCGAGCGCCATCCGCTCAAGCGCGAGATCGTCGCGACGCACGTACTCAACAGCATGGTGAACCGTGTCGGCGCCACGTTCGTGCACCGCCTGATGGAAACGACCGGCTCGACGCCGTCCCAGATTGTGCGAGCCTATCTGCTGGCGCGCGAAATATTCGGACTTGTGCCCGTCTGGCAAGCGATCGAATCACTCGACAATGTAGTGCCCGACGAGCTGCAATCGCAGATGCTGATCGAGCTGGGGCGCCGCATCGTGCGTGCGACCACGTG
>JACCSD010000098.1 GCA_013813185.1 Burkholderiaceae bacterium | reverse complement strand
TCGAGGCGGCGGCCGCTGGGCGGCCCTTGATAGCCAGTGACGTTCCGGGCTGTCGTGAAATCGCTATTCACAATGAGACAGGGCTGTTGGTACCTCCTCGAAATGCGGCGGCCCTTGCCGATGCGATGCAGACCCTCGCGAGCGATTCTCTATTGCGGCGCAGACTGGGCGAGCGGGCGCGAGAGCTGGTCTGCAACCAGTTCACCGTCGAGCGTGTGAACGCTCAGACTCTTCAGATTTACCGCGAACTTCTGAGCGAATGATCACGATTCTTTCAGAAGGCGCGGTCACGGCAGCCGCCGTGTGGCTTCTGTTATTTGCGCTGTTACGGTCAGGTCTTGCTTGGCGAATCGCTGTCGATAAACCGAATCAGCGTTCTCTACACAGTGGCGCGGTTCCTCGCGTCGGTGGTTTGGCCGTGATCGGTGTTGCGGTGATCGCAATGTCCATCGTTGCGCGCAGTGTTCAGGTAATCACCGTGATAACGGTTGGCCTGATGTTGCTCGGCGCCGTCGATGATCGCCGCGGGCTTGCGGTCCGGACCCGGATTGCAGCGCAGCTGATCGCCGCGTCGATCGCCGCATACACTTTGCTGCCTGCTGCACCCGGGTGGCTTCTTGCGCTGATCGTCATCGCTGTCATGTGGTCCATGAACCTGTACAACTTCATGGACGGTGCGGACGGCCTCGCCGGAGGCATGACCCTATTTGGGTTCGGCGCGCTGGCGATTGTGGCAGCCACCGCCGGCGCTTACGAGCTTGCAGCCGCCGGTGCATGCATCGCTGGTGCTGCTGCGGGCTTTCTTCTTCACAATTTCCCGCCGGCAAGGGTATTTCTAGGCGACGCCGGGTCGGTGTCCCTAGGGTTTCTCGCGGCGACTCTCGCCATTGCGGGCTGGAAGCAGCAACTCTGGCCCATATGGTTTCCGGTTCTTGTCTTCTCGCCATTCATCGTCGACGCGACGATCACACTCTTTCGTCGCGGCGCTGCCGGTAAGAAATTGTGGGAAGCGCATCGGGACCACCTGTATCAGCGCATGGTGACGAACCGCTGGGGACACGCACGCACGACGGCCGTTTGGTATGGGTTGATGGTGCTCGTCGGAGGCTCCGCCATCGCCGCCGTAAAGTGGCCTAATCGCTGGCAAATCGGGCTTCTAATCGGCTGGGCCGCGCTTTACGCTGTGCTCTATGCGGTGGTCAGTCGACTGACGGCTCCTGAGAAGAATGAAGCGTGACTACTTGCCTCGGCTCTCGCCGAGGTCGTTTTTCGTATTCGCCTTCGATCTGCTGATCGTCGCGATTGCGTGGCTCGGCTCCTTCCTGCTGCGCTTCAACCTGTCCGTTCCCGACGAATACTGGGCGACCGCGCTGGACACACTGGCGTGGGTACTACCGATCTACGGGGCGGTGTTGTTGTTCTCCGGTCTGTACCGCGGCCTCTGGCTGTTCGCCAGCTTGCCCGACTTGATTCGCATTGCGAAGGCGGTGATTGTCGCCGGCTCGATCGTGGCGTTTGTTGCTTACCTGTTGCAACTGCATCTCGCACCGCCGCGGACGGTGATGTTGCTCAGCCCGTTACTTCTTATTTTTATGATGGGCGGTGCGCGCGCGGCGTATCGCGTCTGGCGCGAGAAGCAAAGATTTGGCGATCTGATTGCGCTCGGCAAGCCGGTACTGATTCTCGGCGCCGGCCGAGCGGGAGCATCGCTGGTACGAGAGCTGCAATCATCGTCCGAGTGGCGCGTCGCAGGATTGCTCGACGACGACACCAGCAAGCACGGACGCGAGATCCTTGGGCACAAGGTGCTGGGCTCGTTCGATCAACTTCCCGCGCTGGCGGAAAAGTTGCAAAGCCGGCACGCGATCATTGCCATTCCAAACGGCAGCGCCGTCGAGCGACAGCGCGCTGCGACGCTCTGCCTGCGAGCCGGCGTGAAGGGCATGACCGTTCCACCCGTGGCTGATCTAATCAACGGCCGCGTGACGCTGTCGAATGTACGGCAGATCAATCTGGAAGACTTGCTGGGCCGCGAACCGGTGTGGATCGATGCAGAACCCGTGCGAGCGTTGTTGGCTGAGCGCACCATACTCGTTACGGGCGCCGGTGGCTCGATCGGTTCAGAACTGTGTCGACAGATCGCTCGCTATAAGCCGGGCAAGATCGTCTTTGTTGAGCAGAGTGAATACGCTCTTTATCGGCTGCAGGAAGAGTTTGCCGACGCGTTTACAGAGGTTCCAGTCATCGCGTTGATCGGCGATGTAAAGGATGCGCAGCGCGTCGATCAAATCGTGCGAGACTTGCGCCCGTCCATCATCTTTCACGCTGCCGCGTACAAGCACGTGCCGCTGATGGAAGACCAGAACGCCTGGCAGGCTGTGCTGAACAACGTTGTCGGAACACACGTTGTCGCAAGCACAGCTGTCCGGCACGGCGTGCAGCGTTT
>JACCSD010000087.1 GCA_013813185.1 Burkholderiaceae bacterium | reverse complement strand
TCGATGATCTCGCGCTACGGCGCATGAAGAAGCGGAAGTTGCAGATCAAGGACGCGCTTGCGCAGCTCGAGATGCGTCTTGTGCCCGACATTCCGGCGTGACGCCGGCATCGGTCGCGCTGCGCTCGGGCGATTCAGTTCGGGCGCAAGTCATCGCAGCGTTTGCCGACGATGGAGCCTTGGCCGACGGCATCACCGGCTTTGTTGCCCGTACCTCGCAAGCGGACATGGCGGCCGCGGTCTACGACACGATCGACTCCGGCGGAACATTGATCGCAGAAGCCGGCACCGGCACCGGCAAGACGTTCGCCTACCTCGTCCCGGCGCTGCTGGCGGGCGGCAAGGTGTTGCTTTCGACCGGCACCAAGCCGCTGCAGGATCAGCTGTTTCGCAAAGACCTGCCTGCGGTACTCGATGCACTGCGCATCAACGCCGCAACCGCTCTGTTGAAGGGGCGCGCGAATTATGTTTGTCTGCATCGAATGGCTCGCGCCGAAAGCGAAGGATTGCTGCCAACGCGCGAGGATGTCGGGCATTTGAGATCGATCGTGCGCTTCGCGGCAACCACATCGACCGGCGATCGCGCCGAGCTGGCAGCCGTGCCCGAAAACGCCGCGATCTGGCCAATGGTCACTTCGACGCGCGACAACTGTCTGGGCGCCGAGTGTCCGCGCTTTGCCGAGTGCTTCGTCTACAAGGCACGGCGCGACGCGCAGGCGGCCGACATTGTCGTCGTCAATCATCATTTGTTCATGGCTGACCTCGCATTTCGCGACGATTCGATCCGCGATTTTCTGCCGACCGTCAACACAGTCATTCTGGACGAGGCGCATCAACTACCTTCGATCGCGGCTGACTTCTTCGGCGCTTCACTGTCCCTTGCACAATTACTCGAAGCCGGCCGCGATGCACGCGCGCTGGGGCTGGCGCGCGCGCCCGACGGCGCTTCGTGGATCACGCTGACGAGTCAATTCGAGCGCGCCGTTCGCGATCTGCGGCTTGCGCTCGGCGCTGTCGGACTTGCGATCGGAACGCGCACTCCGCTCGAGCGCATCGAGCGTCGCAGTGATCTGCAGCCGGCATTCGACGAACTCGATGCTGCCTGCGCCGAGCTGGGGCGCGCGCTCGAAATCAATCGCGGACGCGACGCCGAGCTCGATTTGCTGATTCCGCGGCTCGCCGACCTGCGCCGTGGGTTATCCGGGTGGAGCGGTGCGCTGAAGACGCCAGCCAGCGACCGCAACGAAAACCAGTTTGAGGAAGAGGGGACCGGCGACGCGATGCCGTCGGTGCGCTGGATATCGGTTTCAACCCACGGCGCGCAATTCAACGAGACGCCGCTCAGACCCGGTCAGGCGCTGGCGCGCGCACGCGAGGCGCAACCGCAGCCGTGGATCTTGACATCGGCGACCTTGACGGCCGCGGGGCGATTCGATCATTACCTGACCGAGGTCGGAATCGAAGACGCGCTTACCGCGCGCTGGAACAGCCCGTTTGACTTCGCCACGCAGGCACTTCTGTATCTGCCGCAGTCGATGCCGTCGCCCTACGACATCCGCTTCGCGCAAAACGTTGCGGAGGCGGCGTGGCCGCTGGTTCGCGCCAACGGCGGTCGCGCGTTCATCCTATGCACGACACTGCGCGCCGTCGACAAGGTGGCGGAGCGCCTGCGCCAGTTGATGGCGCTTGATGACCAGCCTTTGCCGCTGCTGGTGCAAGGCGCCAGCACTCGGCGCGCGTTGATCGAGGCGTTTCGGAGCTCGGGCAACGCGGTGCTGGTCGGCAGCATCAGCTTCTGGGAAGGCATCGACATTCGCGGTGACGCGCTGTCGCTGGTCGTGATCGACAAGCTACCATTCGCCCCGCCGGATGACCCGGTAGTCGAAGCGAAGATTCGCTACCTGCGGAAAATGGAGCGCAATCCGTTCAACGAATATCAACTGCCCGAAGCGATCATTCTGATGAAGCAGGGCGTCGGCCGGCTGATTCGTGATGAAACCGATCGCGGCGTATTGATGATCCTCGACGAGCGCGTGCTGACGAAGCCGTATGGAAAGACGGTGCTGGCGAGCCTGCCGCCGTTTGCACGCACGCGCAGCGAAGCCGAAGCGGTCGAATTTCTAACGCGCCGCCGAGCGGGCTAACCTCTGGGCTCGAATTTCACGGGCTCCGAGCCGCGGCTTCTAGCTCGCACAACGACAGTTCCTGCGAGCTTGTCGTGCCACCCCTGCTTCTTGCTGTCGAACGCCACCCAGATCAACCCGATCAGAAGCGGAATCGTCGAAACGTAGTAACCCAGATATCGGCCGAGTGATTGCCCGACCGAAAGTGTGTTGCCGGTCGTGGCATCAACCACGCGTAGCGCTAAAAGCATCTTCCCTGGAGTGGCCTGCCGGGTCAGCCAAAACGCAATGACTGCCATCGCCGGCAGGATCCAAGAAATCAGAAAATCTGCCGGGCCCGCGAAGAAAGTAGTTTCTTCGCCGAAATAAGCCCACCCATAGATCGAAACAAGCAGCGGCAGCGTGATCGCGGCGAGAAGCAGCGTATCGATCAACGCGGCGCCAACGCGTATCCAGAACCCCGCGTATTCGACCTCAGCGGGCTGCATAGCTCAGCGGGCCGTCCACGCGTCATTACCTCCGGTCGCGCAGATACCTGCTTTGCGGAAAGTTGAGCGTCAGAACCCGCTCGGCATCAGCCTGCAGGTCTCTCATCTGCAGCGCTTCGTACGAGCGCGCAATGATTGATAGTGCTTCTTCCGTTGCGGGTGTCTGTTGAAAATCCCGAATGACGGTTTGTGCGCGCTGGATTGCGGCTAGGTATGCCTTGCGTGTGAAGTAATAGCGCGCGACGTTAACTTCGGCCTGCCCCTGCGAGTTCGCCAGATAAATCATCCGTGCGCGTGCGTCGGGCGTGTATTTGCTGTCGGGATAGCGCGTAACCAAATCCTTGAAGGCGTCAAACGCTTCGCGCGCAGCCTTTGCATCGCGCTCTGAAATATCCTGCCCCAGGAACTGGCCCAGGAACCCTAGCTCTTCGTTGAACGAAGCCAGTCCCTTCAAGTAGTACATGTAATCGACGTTCGGGTGATTCGGGTACTGGCGAATGAAACGGTCCGCCGCCTGGGTCGACTGCGCGCTTTCTCCCTCTTTGTAGTACGTGTAAGCGATCTCCATCAGCGCCTGTTGCGCGTGCCGGCCGAACGGATAGCGCGATTCGAGCTTCTGATACAGCTCGCGCGATCGCTTCCAGCTGCCGTTGTTCAGTTCGACCCGCGCCTCCGAATACAACTTGTCGGGATCCCACTTGAGTGTTTCATCGGTGTCGCCCCATGAGATACCCAGCCAGCTGCAACCGCCCAAGGCAGTAGTGAAGAAGACCATCGCCAACGTGGCGACGTAAGGCGCGAGGCGGTGCGTCCAGTGCATTTTCATCGAGGTAACGCCCGTGTTTCGAGTGCCCGGCAGTATATCGTTCGACGATGTCCATTCCGCGTTCCGAGGACGTTGGCGATGGTGACGATGCGCCCGATGCACCGTCCGCGCTGACGCTGCGCATCGACGATCGTCATGCGGGCGAGCGCTTGGACAAGGCGCTTGCGCAATTAATTCCGGACGTGTCGCGCAGCCGACTGCAGCAATGGGTCGGTGCGGGCGCAGTCCGCGTCAACGGACAAGCCGTGATTGCACGTCATACGCTGGCGTTCGGCGACGCTGTGGAGATCAAGCCGCAACCCGCACCCGACGCGGCCGCCTACACGCCGGAGCCGATGGCGCTCGATGTCGTATTTGAAGACGACACCATCCTGGTGCTGAACAAGCCGCCGAAGCTGGTCGTGCATCCTGCCGCGGGCCACTGGTCTGAAACTCTGTTGAACGGCCTGCTGGCGTACGCCCCCGCGTTGACCGAAGTGCCGCGCGCGGGAATCGTGCACCGGCTCGATGCCGATACGTCGGGGTTGATGGTGGTGGCGAAAACGCTGGCTGCGCAGACTGATCTCGTGCGCCAGTTGCAGGCGCGCACGGTGCGGCGCGAGTACTGGGCCCTGGTGCTCGGTGTGCCGCCGGGGCGCGGCGTGATCGATGCGGCGATCGGGCGTGACCCGCGCAACCCGCTGCGCTTCAGAGTCAGTACGACCGAATCAGCAAAGTCTGCCCGCACGCATTACGTGCGCATCGATTCAACCCGCGCTGCGAGCACCGAAATTTCGTGGGTTGCATGCCGGCTCGAAACGGGTCGCACCCATCAGATTCGCGTGCACCTCGAGCACCTTGGCCACTCGGTGATTGGTGATCCGCTATACCGGCGCAAGCTGCCGCCGCGCGGTGGAGACACGGCGAGTTGGACGGCGTTCGATCGGCAGGCGCTGCATGCGTGCCAGTTGAGTCTCGATCATCCGGTCACCCGGCGGCGGCTGACGTGGTTTCATAGTCCCGCGCCGGATCTCGCGCGGCTGATGGGCGACCTTGGTTTCCGTCCGCTCGATGTCCCCAGCAATGTGTTCGAGCACGCATGAACACGCAGTGGATTCGCCCCGAGTGGCCCGCGCCTGCGAATGTGTCTGCATTGATTACGACGCGCTCAGGCGGCGTTTCGCGCGAGCCGTACGGCGCTGCTCAAGGCGAGCGTGGCGGAATGAACATTGGGCTCGGAAGCGGCGATGACCTCGCCGACGTGCTGGCGAATCGCGCTTTGCTGAGGGCCGTTCTGCCGGCCGAACCCTGTTGGCTGAATCAAGTACACGGCACTGCGGTCCTGGAAGCACAGCAAGCGGAGCAGAGAACAGGGACCGCCGACGCTTCGTTCATCGACGCGCCGAACGTAGTGTGCGCGGTCTCGATCGCCGATTGCATGCCGGTGCTTCTCGCAGACACGTCCGGCCGGTGTGTCGGTGTGGCGCACGCCGGTTGGCGCGGCCTTGCGTTGGGCGTGATCCAGGCGACCGTGAACGCAATGCGCGAGCGCCTCGGAAATGCCGGCGCAGAGTTGATCGCCTACCTGGGTC
>JACCSD010000077.1 GCA_013813185.1 Burkholderiaceae bacterium | reverse complement strand
TCACTACGTGATAATTCGTGAAGACGAGCGGAAGTGTCTCAGTAGTTCTGCGGACGGTTGCCGTGCTGGACTCCGTTGCGAGCGGCGGCGAGCACGTGCCGCTGACCGCGATCGCTGCCGGCGCGTGCGTGCCCAAGCCGACGGCTTATCGGCTGCTGCGGGAGCTTGCGAGCGCGGGCTGGCTTCATCGGGAGGCGAGTGCGCCGGGCGGCTTTACCGCCGGGCCGCGTCTCGAGCGTCTTGCGCTCGCTCTCGTGGAGAACGGCGGCTGTCGTGTCGCGCGTCACAACATTCTTCGCCGGCTCGCGAGCGAGCTCAGTGAAACGTGCAACATCACAGCGCTGAACGGAAGCCAGGCGCTGTACATCGACCGCGTGGAGTGCATGTCGCCTCTTCGAGCGCAGCTTCATCCCGGTTCACGGGTGCCGCTGTATTGCACGGCAAGCGGAAAGCTTTTCCTTGCATACATGTCCAAGCAGCGGCGCGAGCGCCTGCTCGAAAAGCTGAATATCGAGCGCTTCACCGAGCGCACCCATGCAGACCGGCACACGCTGCAGGAGGAACTGCAGCGCATTCGCAGGCGCGGTTACGCGGTCGATAACGAGGAATACGTTGCCGGGCTTCGTTGCGTTGCTGTGCCGGTGCTCGATTCCAGCCGCAAAACGATCGCCGCGGTGGCGGTCCAGGCGCCGGCCGTCCGACTCCCGTTCGAACGAACGGGACTGACGCTGCCGGCTCTGCGGCGCGCCGCGGCGGAGATCGCCGCGACCTACGAGGTCGTCGAACGCGATCAAAAATGCAGGAGAGCGTCGCAGCGCAGCTGACCCTGCAGCTACGAGCCGATCCTCACTTGACGCGAAGTTAGACAGTCTGCTCGCAATGTACAGGCGGAAGGTTCTTATAGAACTGCGTAGCCGCTTCGTACGCCGCCGCGATTCTCAGCAGAAGCGCTTCTTGAAAATCGTTGGCAGTGATCAGTAGTCCGATCGGCATGCCGCCTTGGCTGAATCCGCATGGAACCGATAGCGACGGAAGTCCGACGAAGCTCGTCGGGATCGTGAACTGAAATCCGCGCTCAAAAGTTTTTGCATCCGCCGTCAGCGGGGGCGCCACCATCGCCATCGTCGGAGTGATCAGCGCGTCCACCTCCGCGAATACTCGCTTGACCTCCGAGATTCGCCTGGGGCGCTCCGTCAACGCTTTTTCGTACGCTTCTCTGGAGATGGTTTCGCCTTTGGCAAGGTTGGCCTGCACGATCGGACCGAACATATTTCGACGTTCGGCTGCGCCGTGTTCTGCCATGATCTGATTGAACTCGTAAAGCAGAATGCTGAACAGCGGTGAGTAGTCGAGCGAGCCGCCCATCCAGGGGATCCGCACTGTCTTGACCTCGGCTCCCAGCGCAGCGAGCGCGTCCACCGCCGCTCGTACCGCATCAGCCACTTCGTCATCGATGTCGCGGAACGTGTAGTTGTCGACAACGCCGAGGCGTAGCCCGCGGACTCCGCTGTCAAGCTCCGCGCAGTAGTCATCTACCGGCGCGCGAACAGAGTGCTGGTAAGCCGGGTCATAACCGACCATCGCATTCAGCATCAGCGCGACATCGCCAACCGTACGACCGAGCGGCCCGCCACAATCCAGGCTATAGGCTCGCGGAAAAACGCCGGCCAGACTGACCAATCCATAGGTCGGCCGAATTCCAACGACGCCGCACCAACCCGCTGGATGGCGGATCGATCCGCCGGTGTCCGAGCCGGTGCCGGCAAGACAGCAGCCCGCTGCGATCGCAGCGGCTGTTCCGCTCGATGATCCACCGGCGGACCGCTCGGTGTTCCACGGATTGCGGGCATCTCCGAACGCCATGTTGGTACCCGTCAAGCCGGCGGCAAGCTCGTTCATATTGGTCTTGGCCAACATCACCGCACCGGCCGCTTTCAGTTTTTTCACCACCGTGGCGTCTTCAGTGGGAATTCTGCTTCTGAAAAACTCTGAGCCTTCGGTGGTCGGAATACCGGCTGTGTCGTACAAGTCCTTGTGCACGATCGGAATGCCATGCAAAGGGCCGCGGTCTTTTCCGTTCTTCAAATCGGCATCGAGTTGCACCGCCGTCGCAAGCGCCTGCTCCTCGGTAATCGTGATGAACGCATTGAGCTTGTCCTGCAGCCGTTTCATGCACTGCAGATAAGCTCGTGTCAGCACTTCGGACGTTATCGAGCCATCGCGTAAGCGCGCTCCCGCTTCAACGCACGTCGTTGGGAGGGGCATCATTCGCCCTTGATGCCGGTGGCTTCGACCAGCTCGCTAAACCGTGCGACTTCAGACTTGAAGAACGCGCTGAACTGAGCTGGCGTACTGCCAACCGCCTCGACGCCCTGCCTCGCGAGCTTTTCCTGAAACGCCGGAAGCTTCAGCACGTGCGCGATGTCCTTGCTGACCTTCGCAACAATCGGCGCCGGCGTGCCGGCGGGAGCGAATATGCCGGTCCAGAACGCATGGTCATAGCCGGCAACGCCTGATTCAGCGATGGTCGGAATCTCAGGCGCAATCGGCGAGCGCTTGGCGGTGGTAACGGCGATGGCGCGCACCTTGCCCGATTTCACGTGGGGCAGCGCAACGGGCAACCCCGGAAAATCGAAAGCGACCTCGCCGGTCATCACAGCGGTGAGTGCCTGCGGGCCGCCTTTGTAAGGGACATGAGTGACCTTGATTCCGGTCATATGGGCAAACAGTTCAGCCGCCATGTGGTCGGTTTGACCGTTTCCTGCCGAAGAGAAAAACACCTGGCCGGGTTTCGACTTCGCATATTCGATCAAATCCTTGATGGTGTTTATCGGCAGCGAAGGGTTAACGCACACGACCTGCGGCATCAATGTGGTCTGTGACACCGTCGCCAGATCGGTCAGCGCGTTGTACGGCAGTTTGCGGTAGTACGAGTGCGCGATCGCGATGCCGACGTTCCAGAAAAGCAGCGTATAGCCGTCCGGCTCTGCCTTCGCGACCGAATCGGCGCCAATGTTGCCGCCCGCCCCGGCGCGATTTTCGACGACGACGCTTTGGCCCCAGAACTTGCCGAGTTCGTCGGCAATGAGGCGACCAAGGATGTCGGTGCTCGAACCCGGCGTCAGCGGGAGGACGAAGCGCACCGGTTTGGTCGGATAGGACTGCGCGTGCGTCGCGCCGGCAGTGGCAAGCAGCGCAGTAAGAGCGATCAGGGCGACGCCAAGCTTCAAACGTAAATGAGTATCCATGCGATTCTCCTCGTAGGTAGCGTCAGCCGTGAGCACTAACGTTAATGGCGGTCATGTCACGGGACATGTCGAAAGATCCGAGCTCTCCAAAAGTTCTTTGTGACATGCTGGAACGCATCGCCTGTTCAGAACAGCGCCTGGCCGGCGACCACTGCTGCCCAGACAAGAAACGCGAACCCGATTCCCCGATCCAGCCAGCGCGCGCGTGGCAGGAGTTTCTCCATCAGAACCAAAGCGGTAAGCAAAACGATCCACAGCACGTTCATCACGCCGAATACGAACAACAGCAGCATCAGCAGCCAGCAGCAGCCGACGCAAAAGAGTCCGTGGCGGAGGCCCATCACGAAAGCGCCGCGATGCGTGTCGCGCCACTCGGTCAGAATGAAGCTCATCGGCGAGCGGCATTTGGACAAGCAAACGTGCTTCAGCGACGTGAACTGGTACACGCCGGCCGCCGCAAGCAGTGCCGCGCTCAGCAGGGAGCTCGTGCTTTTCATCATCGGCGAAACCAGACGCGCTTCCAGCAACGCCCATTGAGCGAGCGTCGCGAGCAGGCTGAACCCGGCCCACACGGAAAGGTATCCGCAGACGAACACGAATGTCGCAATGAAAGCCTGACGACGTTTCAAACGCTGACGCGCGATTCGCGCATAAACCGAGATCATCGGCGCCGAAGACGGCAGCATCATTGCCGCCATCATGATCGTCCACATCAGAAAGACGAGCAGGACGTCCGCTTCGCGCCAGTCGGTCATGCTCGGCATGACAAGCATGTCTGCACCGACGTCCATGTGCATCATGCCCCAGACCATGTAGAGCAGGTATCCCCAGCAGAACAGCAGGGCTGCGCCGAGCGCGCCTGCGATCAGCAACCGGTCTCGGTTGGCGCGCGGTCTTGCGGCAGCGCCATGCGTCGTCGGTCTTGCTGACATCGCGCAGACTCGTGTGTACCTTCATCGAGGATCTTTCGACGATCGCTCTCGTTGCATATTCATCGAAAAAATTATGCATCTTCTGTAAGCGTTAGTGCGCGAAAAGAAGGTGCATGCTCGTTATCGAGCGCGCAAATTATCATTGTTCGAGAATTCTCACGGCTGAGTCGCGCGAATTATCGTCAGTTGATACTACGACGATCAATGATGGTCGAAGAGCACGGCGAGCGTTGTGAGCGAATCAACGGCCCACTACACTCGGATCACTTCTTCATATCTGCTCAGAGGGAACAATGGATTGGAACTTGCGTGGCGAGTACCTCGAGAACTGCAACTGCGATCTTATGTGTCCGTGTCTTCTCGGTCCACGCCATCCCGAGCATGGCCGCGCGCTCGCGCCGCCGACGCTGGGTTACTGCGACGTTATAAGCCTGTTCCACATCAACGCGGGTCGATACGGGGACGTGATACTCGATAACCTGAACGTCGCGATGATCTATCACGTACCCGGCCTTATGGTTGACGGCGATCTCGACACGGCTGTCTATCTCGACTCGCGCGCGACCGAAGATCAGAAGAATGCGCTGTCGGAAATCTTTCGAGGCAATCAGGGCGGACCTGTGAAGCGCCTGGCGCTGTTCGTCAAGACGTGGAGAGAGCCGCGCGTTGCCGACATCGAGTATCGCCCGGAAGGCTTCCATCGACGGTTCGCTGTGCGCGACGTGATGGAAGTCGAGATCGAAGCGGTTCCCGGCCGCGACAAGAAGCGGGAAGTGTTGATAGACAACGTGCTTCACTGGGCGTGCGAGCGCGTGATTTCTGCGGTCACCAACAAGGCCTGGTACCGCGACCATGGTTTCAAATGGAACCACGCTGCGGGGACGAACGCGCACTACGCGCCGTTCGACTGGGATTCGACACGTATCGCTTAGGCGATCATCCGGCACACGCGCACCGAGTACCAGCCCGGCGCATTCGCCGCCACCGATGTACGTGAAGGACTTGTAAAGCATGTTTGCTGCGTTGAGGTCCGGCATCAGCAGCAGATCGGCATCACCGGCCACGCGTGAATTCATTCCCTTGACGCGCGCCGCATCCGCCGAGATCGCGTTATCGAAGCCGAAGGGCCCTTCCACAATTGCGTCGTTCCACACCGCTTGCGCTAGAGCGTGCGCATCGAGCGTGACCTGAATCGAGGGGTTTACTGTTTCGACGGCAGCCACAATGCCGACCTTCGGCCCTTTGACGCCGAGCGCGCGCAACACACCCAATGCATTTCGTAGGATGTCGCGTTTGGTATCGAGCTGCGGAGCGATGTTCACTACGCAATCGGCTAACGCCAACAGCTTGTGATAACGGGGGGAGGTCGAATACGAAAATGTGGCTGATGCGTGCATTGGTACGCAGACCGCCATTACGCGCGACGACTGCCGACATCAGCTCATCGGTAGGTAGTGAGCCCTTCATCAGCGCCGCCACGACACTATCGCGCGCCAGCGCAACGGCGGTGTCAGCAGCCGCGCGAGGTTCAAGAGGCGCATCAATGCACTCGAAATCGCGCAAGTTGACATGCGCGGTATCGGCGGCGCGGGCCATACTGTCTCGTGGGCCCACCAATACTGGTCGCGCCACACCTTGCGCGGCGATGCTGCAAGCTGCGTGCAAAGCCGGCGCGCTGCAGGGATATACGAGCGCCACACCAGTGTTGCTACGCGCGCTGTCGATCAGCGTCTGCAGACGCGGAAATGCCGCGGCGGCACTCATGCGAAGGTCTCGGCGATCGCGGCAGCAGCGGTGCTTAGCGTTGGCAGGAACTCCAACGCACGCGACAACGGTAGACGGGCAGTAGCGGCATGCACCGCGACAGCAGCGGGCACGGCGCCGTCCATTTCGCGCACCGGCACTGCTACGCAAGCAACGCCGAGCACATATTCCTCGTTGTCGACGGCATAACCTCTGGCCGCGATGCGATCGAGCTCGGCGGCCAGCAACTGCCGGTCGGTGATCGTGCGATCGGTGAAGCGCTGCAACGGCATCGCTTCAATCAACGCGTCGCGCTCGTGCATCGGTTTGAATGCCAACAGTAATTTTCCGCTCGCCGAGCAATGCGGCGGCAACATCGTGCCTACCGGCAGATGCAGGCGCAGCGGCCAATCGGCCTCCACGCGATCCAGATAGACGAGCTCTCCGCGCCGCAATACCGAGAGGTTGCAGGTTTCACCGAGATCGGCGACCAGCTTGCGCAGCACCGTGCGCCGCATGGCGGCTACCGCGTCGTGCTGTAAGACATCAAGGCTGAAGCGCGCTAACCGCTGTCCCGGCATGTAGGCGCGGCCCGTGGGTTCGCGGCTGATCAGACCGGCTTCCTCAAACAGTGCCAGCGTGCGATGCAAGCTTGGCTTCGGCATCCCAGTCGCCTGCATGAGCTCGGCGAGCGTTACCGGCGCCCGTGCTGCGACGACGGCCTCGAGGACCGCAAACGCCTTTAACGTTGAAGAGTTTTCGAGCATTGTCTCGCGCCGCGCGTTGTCCGCCACCACATGGATCACGTTTCCCATGCGAGCAGCTTAAACGGAAATGTTCCACCTATGCAACCATTTTGTATCATTGTATTGAACGAATGCTTGCGAGGCGTCTAAGGCAGGTCTATTGTCTCATCTGACGAGACGAATTGTCTCTCTCATTAAACCGGTAAATCCATCCATCGTTCCGTCCCGAAAAGGAATTCGCAATGACTGACGTGAAGCAACCGAACCGAACCGCGGTTCAGGGCAAACAGAAAATGACGCCCTCGGAGGCGTTTGTCGAAACGCTGGTAGCGCAGGGCGTAACCGACATCTTTGGCATCGTCGGGTCAGCGTTTATGGACTCGCTCGACATCTTTCCCGCCGCGGGCATCCGTTTTATTCCTGTGGCACACGAACAAGGTGCCGTGCACATGGCCGATGGATATGCACGCGTAACGGGGCGTCATGGTGTCTGCATCGGACAAAACGGTCCGGGCGTCACCAACTTTGTGACAGGCGTCGCGGCTGCGTACTGGGCGCATTCGCCGGTCGTGATGATCACGCCGGAAACGGGCTCGATGACGCTGGGATTAGGTGGTTTTCAAGAGACTGAACAACTGCCTATCTTCTCGAAGATCACCAAGTACCAAGGCCACGTCATGAACCCGAAGCGCATGACCGAGATCACGGCCCGCTGCTTCGATCGCGCGCTGCTCGACATGGGGCCAACGCAACTGAATATCCCACGTGACTTCTTCTACGGTGACATCGAGGTCGAAATTCCGCAACCGATTCGCATCGGCCGCGGTTCCGGCGATGAAGCCGCGCTCGATGAAGCGGCGAAGATTCTGGGCGAAGCCAAGTTTCCGGTCATTCTCGCCGGTGGCGGAGTGCTGTTCGCCGATGGAGTGAAAGAGGCGATTGCACTGGCCGAACTGCTGCACGCGCCGGTGGCGAATAGCTATTTGCACAACGATACCTTCCCAGCCTCGCATCCGCTCTGGAGCGGCCCACTGGGCTACCAGGGATCTAAAGCGGCAATGAAATTAATCCGCCAAGCCGACGTCGTGCTTGCGCTCGGCTCGCGTCTGGGACCGTTCGGCACATTGCCGCAGCACGGCCTCGACTATTGGCCGAAAAACGCGAAGATCATTCAGATCGATGTCGATGCAAAGATGCTGGGATTGGTCAAGCCGATCTCGGTCGGCATTTGCGGTGATGCCAAAGCCGCTGCCGTCGCGCTGCTGCGCCGCCTGCAGGGAAAGGCGCTCGCTTGCCAGCAGAACAAGGCCGAGCGCGACGCCAAGATCAAGGCGGAAAAATCCACTTGGGAGAAAGAGCTCGACAAGTGGACACACGAGACCGATCCGTACTCCATCGAGATCTCGAAAAACTCAAGTTACATGCATCCGCGCCAGATGCTGCGCGAACTCGAGCGAGCGATGCCGAAGCGGGCGATGGTATCGACCGACATCGGCAACATATGCTCGGTATCGAACTCGTATCTGCGTTTCGAGGAGCCGCGCTCGATGCTGGCGGCCATGAGCTTTGGAAACTGCGGCTACGCGTTCCCGGTCGCGTGCGGCGCGAAGGTTGCCGCGCCGGATCGGCCGGCCATCGCTTACGTCGGCGACGGCGCTTGGGGGATTAGCCTGAACGAACTGCTGACGTGCGCCCGCGAGAAGATCGGCGTCACGGTCGTGCTGTTCAACAACGGGCAATGGGGTGCGGAGAAAAAGAATCACGTCGACTTTTACTCGCAGCGCTATCAAGGTGTGGAATTGGAGAATCCGAGCTGGGCCGCCGTTGCGAAGTCATTCGGCTGCGAGGGTGTTGTAGTCGACAAGTTGTCAGACGTCGGCGCTGCGCTACAGCAGTCGGTTCAGAACCAGACTGAAGGGAAAACGACGGTACTCGAGTTGATGGTCACCAAAGAATTGGGAGACCCATTTCGGCGCGATGCACTTTCGAAGCCCATACGCCATTTGGAGAAATACAAAAACTTCGTTTGAGCAGATGATCAGCAGACGCCGAAGGTGATCAGCCTTGTCGAAGATCTGCCGTGCTCATAGGTAATAAGGGCCGCCCCATGCGGATTCCACGCGGACGCATCGACCGTAAAGCCCATCTTGCGCGACGCATAGCGACAGCGGTGTGTGGCCGAGTTGGGACGGCAGCCGCGCGCGCGCAGGTAAGTCCGGATGGAGCTGCAATGCTAGAAATAGGCGCTGTTCTCGGGTGTCGCTAATCGACATCCCAAGTTTTACCCATACTTTTGCACATTGTCCTGTCCGGTCGTCCGAATTTCCATCAAAGACCTCTTGTGAAGCATGGTTTTGCACATTGTCGTAGACGAGCAATTAGCGTTGGACATTGTCTTCTGTCTTCGAGAAGGAGAAAAGGACTCTTGACGCAGTAATTTTCGTTAAGCCGCGATTGAAAGGCTCAACGAGTGGAAGGGCAATGAGTTAGAGTTACCCGTACTTTTGCACCCCTGTTTTTACTCATACTTTTGCATTTGGTGCAAAACAATGCTGCAAGTCTCATAATCGCCATCGTCGTGAAGACGCAGAAGTCCATCGCACCTTGCGCGCGATTTTTCTCTTCGGGGCGGTACGCCTCGGTGAACAAAGTCGTTCCGCCGACAAACAGGAAGTTCCAGCCGACGCCGAGCAGAAACAATGCAACCAGAAACTGCATCACGTCGACGCCGCTCAGCGCAATCACAACACACGCAAAATTCAGTGCTGCGCCCACGCCCATCACCGGCAGCACGCCGAAGCGTTTGATCAAATGCCCGGTGAAAAAGCCGGGCACGAACATGCCGAGCACGTGCCATTCGAGTACCAGCGCGGCGTCGGAAAAAGGATGCGAATGGTGCTGCATCGCGATCGGCGTGGCCGCCATCAACAGGTTCATTACGCCGTATCCGATCGCCGAAGCCAGCACCGCCACGATGAAAACCGGCTGGCGCGCGATTTCCGCGAGCGGCCTGCCACGCGACTGACCGGCAACAGGCGGCCGGTGTTCGGGAAAATCGATCAGAGACAGCAGCAGCAGAGAGATCAGCGCGACCGCCGCCAGCGCCAAATACGCCGCGGCGAACGGCACGCCCAGCACGTTGCGGCTCGCACTGGCAAGAGCGGGGCCGGCAAATGCACCGACGATGCCGCCGGCCAGCACCAGCGATATCGCGCGCTCCTTGAATGCCGGCGCCGCCAGCTCGGTTGCCGCGAAGCGATACAGCTGCGCGTTGGCGTTGTAGAAGCCCGCGATGACGGTGGCCGCGACCAGCAGCCAGAAGTCGCGGCCGACAGCGGCGAAGCCACACAGCGCAGCGGCGAA
>JACCSD010000071.1 GCA_013813185.1 Burkholderiaceae bacterium | reverse complement strand
GAACGGACAGTCCGCCGGCCGCATCGTCAATAGAAAATGATCGTGCTTCTCGCCGGTGACGATCGGCATCATATAGCCCTGCAGTTTGACGTCTTGCTGATCGAGCTTGCGAATCTCGGCGGCGAATTCGGGAAGGAAACGCTGGCCGACCTGCGCGGTCTTGACCTGGCCGAGCACTTTCCACGATACGACCCCTTTGACTTCCGGCAGCTCGTTCAACAGCTTCGGATCGATCGGCAACGCCATGCCGCGATTGCCCGGAGATTGCGCGACGGCCGGGTTCGTAACCATCAGCGCCAGCATCGCTGCTGCGAGTGTGACTGTATGCAATCGATTCATTGTTTCACTCCACATTCAATGAGCGTGCCGCATGCCGCAATACTGCCCCACCGCGATACCCTTGCATGCCTCGCGCAGCCGCTCGTGACATTGTTTCTCGGCCGAACCCGCTTCCAGGCAGCGCGCAGCTTCCTCGTGCGCCTTGGCCATTTGCCGATGGCGGGCGACGTCCTCGTTGCGGTGTGCGTCACCCTTCGGCGATGCAGGCGCTAAAGGACTCTTGCTCGCCGGAGCACTGGTCTGCGCAAACGCAGCCACCGACATTAGCAGGGGAAGTATCCATAACGCCTTCATCGATTCATCCTTTGGCCAGTGTTTGCGCCACATCCATCCGACCGGCGCGCCACGCCGGCAGCAGCGCTGCCATCGTCGCTATCAAGAGCGCAACAATACCAATCCACAGCAATTCGGGCGTGACATGCGCAGTCACGGTAAACGCTCGGGCCTGGGTCAGCCAGTTCGCAACAATAGCCACTGCGACAAGGCCGATCAGCACGCCGGCAATGACTGCAACCAGCGCCAGCAGCCACGCTTCGAACAGCATGAGGCCAACGATGCGGCCGCGGCTGGCGCCGAGCAATCGCATGATCGCGATGTCGTAGCGGCGTTCCTCGAGCGCGTTGTACAGCGTGACAAAAAGCGCGAGCAGCGATGAAGCAATCAAAACGGCGGCGAACACACGCATCGTGTTGATGCCAACGCCGACCACGGCGAACAGCCGCGCCAGCTCGCTGGCGGGCGCCGCTGCCATCAACCGGCTCTCGGCATTGACCTGCCGTGGCACGATCGCCGCCGCCAACGGCGACGCGTAGCGCACCAGAAGCGCAGTGACCTCGCGCTCGGCCTCCAGAATCGCGCGCTCGTCGGCGCTCGTCGGCTCGCCCTCATGCGCGCGCCAGACGCTCGCCTTGTCGGTGATCACCAGCCGATCGAGCACCGTTCCGGTCGGCATCAAGACGCCGGCCACGCTGTACTTGGAGTCTTCGTGGACGGCTCCGCCGTCGGCGAGGCCATGCGTGCCGGCAAACGTCGATCCAACGGTGAGTCCGGTGGCGAGCGCAGCTTCCGAACCGAGCACTGCTTGCATCGGCGCGGTCCAGAGCGCGCCGGCAGCCAGGCGACCGCGATAGTGCTCGATCAACGCCGGCTCTGTACCGACGATGCGAAATCCCCGGAAGCTATCGCCCAGCGATACAGGAATCACCTGGGCGATCAACCGATTGGCGCGCAATTGATCGATCGCTGCGACCGCAATATTGCCGGTCGGGATGTCGATGTGATAGACGGCCGAAAGAATCAACTGCAACGGCGAACCCTTGGCGCCGACCACGAGGTCGATGCCTTGCGCGTCGCGCGTCATCTGGCGCGAAAGCTGCCCTTGAACCAGGACGACAAAGACCAGCGTGCCGATGCCCAGCGCGAGCAGCCCAACCGCCAGCGCCGTTTGCAGCGGCTTCCGCAAGAGCTGCGCGACAACGAGGCGCCCGGCGTTCATGCGGGCGCTTTGTTCAAATGCACCTGGCGTGAAAACCGTCCGCGGATTCGCGCATCGTGCGTCGCGACGACGAGTAATGCACCCGTCATGCGCGCCGCTTCGAACAATAGCTCGACCGAGCGCTCGGAGTTTGAATCGTCCAGGCCGGACGTCGGTTCGTCCGCCAGCAACAAACGCGGCTGGTTGACGATCGCACGGGCGATTGCCACGCGCTGCTGCTCGCCGACGCTCAGCTTTTCAGGCCGGGCGTGCAGCCGCGCCTGCAGACCCAAGTTTCCCAACAACACGCGAGCGGAATCGCCCTCGGTGTTGCCGATGAAGTACTGCGCGAGACGCACGTTGTCGAGCGCACTCAGGCTTGGTAGCAGATGTAGCTTCTGCGGAATCACTCCGACGCGGCTCGCGCGCCAGCGATCGTCGCGCCCGTCCGCCGGATAGAGCGCTTCACCGTCAAGCATTACGTTGCCTGAGGTCGGACGCAGGATGCCGGCCAGGATATGCAGCAGAGTGGTCTTGCCAGCGCCGCTCGCGCCGATCAAGGCGCAATGTTCGTCGCGTGCGAGCTCAAAATCGGGCGCCGTCAACACTTGCGTGTTGGCGTAGTGATGCGAGACCGCGCGAACTGCGAGCATGCGGCATAGAATAAAGAACATCGCAGCTCAACTGCTAGAAGGGGTTGCCGGCATGAGCCTGCCGCCGCGAATCACATCTGCGCTCCACTTTCCGCCGGAAATACTTGCCCTGCCCAAGTTTGGCGGCCCGTTTGACGCGTTCAAGCTGGAAGCCGGGGTGTGTGACGTGTTGTTCGCTTCTTATCCGGCAGGGACCTTGATTCCGCCGCACCAGCACGACACTGCGAATGTCGGCGTAATAACTCATGGAGAGCTCCTTTTGACGGTGGACGGCGCTGAGAAACGGTACGGCCCAGGCGACTGGTACCACGTCCCCGCACGAGCGGAACACTCAGCACGCTTCGAACACGAGACCTCGGAAATCGAGTTCTGGTTTCATTCGGGTTCGCGGGCAGCGATCTAGGGCCGGCCCGCCGTGGGCGCGAGGAGCGTCGACGCCGGACCTGCAGCGACACTTGAAGATGAGCCCACAACTGATGGTAGGAGAACAGGTTTTCTTGCTACATCTTGCGGGTGAGCATAAAGTCGCGCGGTAACGCAATCGGCCGCACGGAGTACCGCGAATGTTTGACATCACCAAGAAGTCGCCGCTCGATGCGGCGTTGAATGCCACCCAGCTCAATCGCACTGCATTGCTAGATCCGGAAGCCCGGAAGGCCGTCGAGCATATGCAGTGGATCGCGGCACAGGGCGCTGCGGCCCGCATTCTGGGTGCGCTGGCCGACGGCGCAACGCCCATCGCCGCCTCGCAGTCTGCAGGCGTGACGATGACTGCGTCGCCGTTCGCCAACATGTGCGAGTTCGTCGCGTTCACCAATGCCGGCTTGGATCCCGAGGTTGGCCGGACGCGCGTTGGGGAGCTGCGCAAGGATGACGCCGCGTCGGCGGTCGAGCTGTGGGCCAGGGAACAACACCGCATCCGCGGCTTGGCCCGCATTCTTTGTAGCGGACGAAAGTTGGACTACGTGTGGTTCGCGAAGCTTGCCGCCTACAACCCGGAAGCGACGCGCACTGAACTGCACGCGGTGATTTCCAAATGGGCCGGTCTCTCGTTCGAGCGAATCTACTCCGCTCGCAAGCTGATGCCGACGCTCGCCAACACGGCGCCTCTACGCGAGGCCGGCACGATCGCCGGCCATTTGCTCGCCGGTGAAGTGCCACAGCTGGCGACGCTCGAGCCCATCGACGTCTTTCTCGAGATGGGCGGCCATGTCCAGGCCGCCGAGAAAGGTGAAACCAGTCAGGCGGAGCACGCGGATCTGGAAAAATTTGCGCTGACCACGTTGGGAGGCTTTGCCGCCGAGCGGCTGGTCGGCGAACTGCCGCGCGACGTGGCGCTCGTGCGCGCTGCCCGCAGCATCGCGCAGTTCGACGTGCTGCAGCGGGACATGTTCGGGAGCATGCAGCCTAAGGAAGTCTTTGAGATGTACGAGCGCTATGTCGCCGAGTGCTTCAAGCCGCACGAGGACGCGATTCGCACGCTCGCGGCGGAACTGGAAAAACGCGGAAGGTTGGAGTCGGTTCATCTCTTTGCTCTCGGCGTGCGTCTCGGTTTGTTACCCGCCGAGCAAATGGTAGAGGGAACCTCAGCTACCCAGTGACCGACCGCTTTCGGGAACAAAGCGTTCCTGCACTAGCGACGAGTTGTTCTTCAGCAGCTGCGAAGAGCGGTAAAGTCACCGCATATGACCACGACTCTACTGATGCTGCCGCCGCAGACTCCGATCACGCGCGGGTGGGCGAAACGCCTTGCCGCCGCGCAACCGAGCGTGTCGGTTATCGTCGCTGAGAACGAGACCGAGGCCGCGGGCGCCATTGCAAGTGCCGATGCGGCCTTTGGAACGGTGTCGTCGGCGCTGCTGCGGACGGCTTCACGGCTGCGCTGGATTCAGGCGCCGCAGGCAGCTCCACCCGCCGGCTGGTACTACCCCGAGTTGATCGCGCACCCCGCGGTGGTGACAAATTTTCGCGAGATCTTCAATGACCATATCGGCGCGCACATCATGGCGTTCATTCTTGCGTTCGCGCGCGGCTTGCATCAGTACCTGCCGCAGCAACTGATTCGCGAGTGGCGTCCGGCGCCGCACGACACCGGCGTAATCCACCTGCCGGAGGCCACCGTGCTGATTGTCGGAGTCGGTGGCATTGGCGCAGAGACTGCGCGGCTCGCCGCTGCCTTCGGAATGCAAGTACTCGGCGTGGATTCGCGCCGTCGAGACGCTCCGGCAGGTGTGGCCGAGTTGCATCGAGAAGACGCGCTTGATTCACTGCTGCCGCGCGCCGACTTCGTGGTTCTGACCGTTCCGCATACTCCCTCCACCGAAGGGTTCATCAATCGCGCAAGGCTCAAGCGGATGAAGCGCAGCGCCTTCTTCATCAACATCGGTCGTGGCATGACCACGCGTCTTGACGACCTCGTCGCCGCGCTGAACGCCGGCGAGATCGCCGGCGCCGCGCTCGATGTCTTCGAACAGGAGCCGCTGCCTTTGGATCATCCGCTGTGGACCACACCCGGCGTGCTCATCACGCCGCACACCGCGGGCTACGGTCCGTATCTCGACAAGCGGCGCTACGACATCCTTTCGGATAATTGCCGCCGCTTCCTGGCCGGGCAACCGCTGCGAAACTTGGTCGACAAGTCCAGCTGGTTCTGAGCTACTCCATTCGGCTGCCACGTCTGACGGTCGCGCGGGCGGCGTGAGTGGCTCAACGCTGGTAGTCGGCACATTCCTCGCCGCTTTTCGGCCCGTGGATCCATGCGGGTAACGGTAGAAAGAGGAATGTCGAGTCCCGCGCCTCGTCCTTCCAAATCGAGTCCGCCCGTTGCGGACACTGCTACCGCAGAAACGCGCGCGCGTGCGCCTCTGTTTGAGCTGCCGCGGCTGCGCCATGCCGAGCCCTCGCAGCCGCTGCAGCTGATCACTGTCGGCGCCGTCATGGTGCTGTGGTTCGCGTTCACCGTATGGGCGTCGTCGTTCTGGTTTGACGCGCTGGCCGATGTGGTGGGGCTGGTTGCCGCGATCTTCTTCATCGGCGGGCTGGCGCTGGTGCCGAGCGCGATGAACATGTTCGTCGTCGCCAGCCTGCTGATGGACCGGCGCCCGCCGCGCCGCGCGCTCGCGAAATACCCCGCGCTATCGGTGCTGATGTACGTGCGCGACTCGGCGCAGTCGATTGCCGAGA
>JACCSD010000066.1 GCA_013813185.1 Burkholderiaceae bacterium | reverse complement strand
GAAACAGCGCTTTAGCCCTGTTTCGCGCCGGCTTGGCGAGTACCGCAGTGGTCGGCACTTTAGTGCCCGACGACGTAGGCGGCGCAGCTGCGCCAGCCGCTGCTGCTACCAATCTGCGGATGTGCTTGATGCGTTGTCAGCCAACTGCAGCAGCCGCGCATTCGCGCGCCGCGATGGCATCGCACAGCTCCGCCACGCCACTACCCGTTGTCGAGACCGTTCTCAACACGAGCCGTTTGCGTTCAACTCCGCGCCGTGCGGGCATCGCGAGCAGATCGCGCGCCGTGCGATCTGCACCTGGCAGATCGGCCTTGTTTACGACCAGGATGTCGGCGATCTCCAGCACGCCCGCCTTCAGCGCTTGAACTTCGTCGCCCAGGCCGGGCGGATAAACGACGATGCGTGTGCGCGCGAGGTTAGCAATTGCCACGTCCGATTGCCCGGCGCCGACGGTTTCGACCAATATCAAATCGAACCCTGCAGCGTCAAGCACATCGATGACTTGCGCGGTGGCGCGCGACACGCCGCCGCCGTGCCCGCGTGCCGCCAGCGAGCGGATGAACACGCGTTCGTCGGCCTGATGCTCGGCCATGCGAATGCGGTCGCCCAGCACTGCTCCGCCCGTGAATGGACTCGATGGGTCGACCGCGACGATGGCGACCTTGTGCCCGCGCGCAAGGAGTTCGCCGACTAGCGCATTGACCAATGTCGACTTGCCTGCGCCGGCGGGCCCCGTGATGCCGACCACGTGTGCACGGCCGAGGTGCGCGGCCAACGCCTCGCGCAACACCTCCGCGCGCGCAGGGTCATTCTCGACGGCAGAGATCGCGCGCGCGATCGTGCGCCGGTCGCCCGCACGAATGCGCTGCAGCCATTGCATGTCGACCGCCATTTTGGGTGGCTGCTAAACGATGGCGAGCGGCTGTCCAAAGCCGAGCTCGCGCCGCAGCACGGCGCAGATCTCGCCGTGCGTTGCTCCGGCCTCGGCGGCGGCGACGATCCTTGCCATCACGTTCGATGTGCCCTGTGCGCTGCGCGCGAGATTGTCGAGTGCGTTGGCCGCGTCGGCCTTCGATCGGTTTTGCTTGAACGCCTTCAGTCGCGCGCATTGCGCATCGATCCTCGCCGGATCGGGGTAGGGCTGCGAGCGATAGTCCTGCGGGTCTTCGTCGATCTGGTAGGCATTGACGCCGACCACCGTTTGTTCGCCGCTTTCGATCTTCGATTGGTGCGCCAGCGCGGACTCGCCGATCATGCGTTGCACGAGGCCGTCTTCGACGGCCTTGAACATGCCGCCGGCCGCATCGATTCTTGCAATGACCGCCTCGATCTCTTCCTGCATGCGGTCGGTCAGCGTCTCGACGTAATAGGAGCCGCCAAGCGGATCGATCACGTCGGTCAGCTGCGCCTCTTCACGCAGGATGTTTTGGGTGGCGATCGCGATTCGAGCGGCTTCCGCAGTGGGTACCGACACCGCCTCGTCGTAGCCATCGGTGTGCAGCGACTGCAAACCGCCGAAGATGCCCGCCATCGCCTGCGCAGTCACGCGTGCGATGTTGTTCAGCGGTTGCTGGCGCGTCAGGTCGACGCCCGACGTTTGCCCGTGGAACTTGAAGCGCCACGACCTTGGGTCCTTGGCGCCGAGGCGCTCGCGCGCGAGGCGCGCCCACAAGCGCCGGCCCGCGCGAAACTTTGCGATCTCTTCGAAGAAACTGATCGAGATATCGAAGAAAAACGTAAAGCGCGGCAGGAACCGGTCGGGATCCATGCCTCGCGCGATGCAGTCCTCGGCGTACTGCAACGCCGCTGCAATGGTGAAGCCCATCGCTTCGGCGGGCGTCGCACCCGCCTGTTGTGTGTGCTGCCCGACGACCGACAACGGATTCCAGCCCGGCAGCGACTCATTGGCGAACTGGATGTGATCGGTCAGCACGCGCCGCGCGCCCGGCAGCGCGAGCCGGAAGAACATGTGATTGGCGACGCAGTGCGACAGATAGTCGGACTGGTTCGACGTGCCGGTGATCTTCTGCCATGGAATATTGCGCCGCTTGGCCACTGCGAGCAGCAACGCCAGCAAGGTGAACGGCGAGGGATCATTCAATGCGCAAGAGATGCGATCGAGCGGAACGTCGGCCAGCGCGATATCCATGTCTTCCACGCTGTTGATGACCGCGCCGCACGTTCCCAGCAATTCCGGCGGCACTTCGTCGGCGTCGTAGCCGCGATAGACCGAGTTGCACGGGATCAGCGACAGCGCAGTGGCGCCGTGCCCCAAAATTTCTTTCAGGCGCTGGTTGTAATCCTGCGGCGTGCCCCAGCCAATCAGCTGGCGCTGGGTCCAGCTGCGGCCGCGATGCATCGAAGCGTAAATGCCGCGTGTATTCGGGTACTCGCCGGGAAAGCCGACATCGTCGAAAAAATCTTCGCGCGCGCGGTCGTGCGGCGTGTATAGCGGCTTGATCTCGATGCCCGAGCGGTTAACTGAACACTGGGTGTCGCTCGCGCTCGCGTCATACGATTCCTGCCAGCGGCGTTCGGCCTGCTGAAAGTCAGAATCGAACAGGCGTGCTTCGTCGGGCTTGTTCATGGCATTTCCCTCATTGCATCTCATTGCTTCGCATTGCACGCGCGCGCGCCGACAGCGCGCGTATCTCGGCCGCGATGTCTTCCAGCGACGTGCCCGGATGAAAGACGCGCGCAACGCCAGCATCGAGCAAGAGCTTTTCATCGCGCGCCGGCACGATGCCGCCGACGATGACCTGCACGTCGTTGATACCGGCGTCGCGCAGCGCGCTCATCAGCCGTGGCACGAGCAGGTGATCGGTCGCGAGTGAAGAGATGCCGATCACTTCGGCGTCTTCCTCGATCGCGAGCTTGACCACGGTGGCAACTTCCTGCCACGGCGGCGTATAGATGACTTCCATCCCGGCATCGCGCAGGAAGGCAGCGACCAGGCGGCTGCCGCGATCGTGCCCGTCGAAGCCGATCTTGGTGACGATGACTTTTGGAGGGTAAGTCGAAGCGAGTTCAGACACTTTGCGCCTCCTTCAGGAAGCCAACAAACTTGCGCGCCAGCGAGCGCGGCGTATCGCGACCGCCCGGTGCGAACCAGAAGCGCGACCAGTTGAGCGCACCGATCAGCATCAGGCGCAGCGCTTTGCGATCGGTTCCGTTGGCCAACGGCAATGCGCCGATCAGGCTCGCCAGCTGTTTTTCGTATTCGTCTCGCAGCTCCGCAAGGCGCGTTACCGCCGGTGCGACATCGTCCGGCAGCAC
>JACCSD010000262.1 GCA_013813185.1 Burkholderiaceae bacterium | reverse complement strand
CCTTTGAGGCGTCGCCCGAGGAACGGAGCCAGGCCGGGGCTGTTGAGCGAAAAAACGCTTTAGCCTTTTTTCGCGCCGGCTTGGCGAGTACCGCAGTGGTCGGCACGAAGTGCCCGACGCCTAGGCGGTGCGGCTGCGCCGGCCGCTGCTGCGCGATACCTTTGCTGCACACGCCAACCTATCCGGCGTCCGGTTGCCGCGACGGCTGCGCATCGACGAACGCGGGAAGTTGCATGCAGTGGTCAAAGATCCTCATCACGGCCGGCACTGCGCTCAGATTGCAATCCATACGCTGCGCGTTGAATATCTGCGGCACGATCACCACATCCGCGATCGTTATCGCATCACCGAGTGCGTAGCGTCCGCTCCGGCCTTCGGCCACCAGCCGCGCTTCGAGCGACGCCAGACCCTGTTCCACCCAATGCCGGTACCAGATGTTCTTCTGCTCTTCGCTGAGCCCCAGCGTCTTGACCAGATAGCGCAGCACGCGCAGGTTATTGAGCGGGTGAATCTCGCAAGCGATTGCCAACGCGATACTTCTCACATACGCGCGCTCGCCTGCTTCGCGCGGCAGCAGCGGCGGCTCCGGCCGCGTTTCCTCCAGATACTCGATGATCGCAAGCGACTGCGTCAGCACCTGACCCCCGTCATCGAGCACGGGAATCAACGAGTCCGGATTCAGCGCGCGAAACGAAGGCGCGAACTGCTGGCCTCCGTCGTTCAGTAAATGCACCCGCGCGTAGTCGTACGGAAGCCCCTTGTACTTCAGCGCGATGCGCACCCGGAACGACGCCGAGCTGCGAAAGTAGTTGTAAAGCCTCATCGAACGAACCGTACCAGCCAGAGTGAGAGCATCGGAATTGTCACCAGAAGCGTAAGCCGCACCACGTCAGCGGCAAGAAAAATCGATACGAAGCGGTATGTGCGTCCGATCGGTACATCGGGCGCATCCATCCCGACGACATAGACGTTCAATCCCACCGGCGGCGCAATCAACCCGACGTTGACGACGGTCAGCAGGAGCACGCCGAACCACAGCGCCTTGTCTTCGGCACCGAGTCCAAACAACGGCAGCTGCATCACCGCGGGAAACACGACCGGCAACGTCAGCAGCAGCATCGAAAGCTCGTCCATCACGCCGCCCAGGACGATGTAGAAGCCCAGGATGGCGGCAAGGATCAGCACCGGAGGTACCTCGGCACCCGCGATAGCGTGCGCAATTTGCGCCGGCATCTGCGATAACGCGAGCGCGGCGTTCAGCATGTCGGCGCCGATGAAGATCATGAAGATCACACCGGTAGTCTGCGCGGTCAGCAGCAAAGCGGTGCCGGCACGCGCGAGCGTCAGTTGCCGCGATGCGAGACCGATTGCCGCGGTCAGCAGCACGCCGACCGATGCAGCCTCGGTTGCAGTAAACACGCCACCGTAAATTCCGCCCAGCACGATCACGAAGATTGCTAGGACAGGAGTGACACCCAGCAATGTTTCCCAGCGCCGCGAGAGCGGCAACCGCGGTTCGGCGGGCCCGAACTGCGGGCGCCATCGCATGAAGATGGCGATGGCGGTGCAATACAGCGCCGCCGCCAGCAGGCCCGGCAACATCGCAGCGGCAAACAGCCGCGCAATGTTTTGCTCGGCGAGGATGGCATACAGCACGAGTACCACCGACGGTGGAATCAATATTCCAAGCGTTCCGCCCGCCGCCAGCGTCGCCGTAGCAAAGCCGCCGTCGTACTGGTAGCGCCTCATTTCGGGAAGCGCGACCTGCGAGATCGTAGCGGCGGTGGCGACCGCCGATCCGCACACCGACCCGAACGCAGCGCACGCCAGGATGCTCGCCTGCGCAAGGCCGCCGCGCCAGTGTCCGACGAACGCGGTGGCCGCGCGAAACAGTCGCGCCGACAAACCTCCTTGGGTCGCGAGATGCCCCATCAACAGGAACAGTGGAATGACCGACAGGTCGTAGATCGAGAAGCGAGCGAAAGCGATGCCCTTCAGCGCCGCCAGCAGAGGATCCGTGCCCGAGAGCCACAGATACCCAAGCGCACCGGGGACAAACATCGCGACCCAGATCGGTGTACGCAACGCCATGAGCATGAGCATGCCGCCCAGCAACGCGAGCGGCACGACCAGGGTCACGCCGTTCCCGACATCGCGTTGATTCTGCCCGGCGTGCGCGGCTGCTGCAGCAAGCCTGCGACGCCGGCCAGCGCCAGCCCAGGAATCATCACGGCATACGGAAGCCACAGCGGGACGCCGAGCACCATCGTCGTCTCGCCCGCCCCGTACAGATCCAGCACGCCGACGGTCGCGCGCCAGGCGAGCAACAAGAAGACTCCACCGGCCACCCGCGCCGCCCATGTGTCAAGCAGGCGCTGCGACCGACCCGAAGATCGCGCCGTAAAAAAATCGACGATCAGATGACTGCCGTGCAATTGGCAGTAGGGCAAAAACAGTGCGATCGCGGCAGCGATACCGAGTTGCACCAGTTCGACATCGCCGATGACCGGCTGCGATGCGAACCAACGGCCGCTGATCGAGACAGTCGTCAACGCCGCCAGGCACGCGATCAACGCGCCGCCAGCGAGTGCCATCCCCGTTGCAATTCGCTCGAGCGCGCGGCGCACGCGATTAGTTCTTGTGAGTGCTCGCGACAGGCTGCTTGGTCCGCGGCGCGTTGCGCGCAATCATTGCGCGCGCGTCGGCCAGCAGCGCATCGCCGTTTAACTTCCGGCGGTTCATGTCGGCAACCCATTCGACGATCACCGGCCGCGCCGCGCGCTGCCAGCCGGCGAGCTCAGTCGCTGGAACGACGTACACCGTATTGCCGCGGTCGACCGCCAGCTTGCGGGCCGGGGCGGTGGCCTCGTCCCAGATTCGTCCCGCCTGCGCCGACAGGGCTGCACCCGAATTCCGGTCGATCACGCCTTTGAGGTCAGCGGGCAGATCGTCGTACGCGCGCTTGTTCATAGCCAGCAAGAACACCGCGGTGTACATCGCAGGCACGCTTGAGTCGGTCTCGGTGTGATAGCGAACGACCTCGTGCACCCTGACTGCCGGAACCACTTCCCATGGCACCATCGCGCCGTCGAGCACGCCTTTGCCGATCGCATCCGCCAGCCCGGTCACCGGCATCG
>JACCSD010000261.1 GCA_013813185.1 Burkholderiaceae bacterium | reverse complement strand
ATGTCGGGCGCGGAGCCGTGCGCGGCGTTGGCCGCCGCATGATCATCGCCGGCGTTCAGCGCGGCTGCGAGTCCCAGACCACCGCTCATCGCCGCCGCTTCGTTCGACAGAATGTCGCCGAACATGTTGGTGATCACAACCACATCGAACTGTTGCGGACGATGGTAAAGCAGCGCTGCCATCGTATCGACCATCACACCTTCGAATTCCACATCCGGGTACTGCGCCGCCATTGCGCGCACTTCGCGCATGAAAAGCCCGTCGGTCATTTTGAGGACCGTTTCCTTGTGCACGGCCGTCACTTTGCTGCGGCGTCGGCGCGCCAGGTCGAACGCAGATCGCGCGATTCGGCGCGATGCGTGGGCAGTGATCTTGCGGATCGAAAGCGCGAGATCCGGGGTAGGCATTACCTCCGCGTGGCCGAGAAACATGTTGCGGTCCGCGTAAAAGCCTTCGGTGTTCTCGCGCACCATCACCATGTCCAGGCCCGGCCGCGCATCGGGAATACCAGCACGAGCGCGACTGGGACGGATGTTCGCGTACAAATCCAGTAAGCGACGCACCGCACCGGGCACGTTGATGCCGCCTTGCTCGACGGGCGGGTAGTGGGTCATCGAAGCAGGGCCCAGTACGACACCAGCTGCGTGCTTCGCCGCGCTTACGACACTGTCGGGGAGCGTCGTCCGATGTTGAGGCAGCGCGCTCAATCCGACGTCCATGGTTTCAAATCGCAGCCGCAGCGAAAACACGTCGTTAACACGCTCGAGTACGCGATGAGCGGCGCTGGTGATCTCGGGACCGATGTGGTCACCCGGCAGGATCAATATATTCATCGTTCTATAACGTATTCATCGAGCTCGCGAGCATAGGCACTGGTCCGCGTACCGTCAACGCAAACAAGACGGTGGTTCAATAGCTTGACAGCGCCAATACGCGGGCATATCGTCGTTCGACAACGTATACATAGATTCATAGGAGACTCCATGCGGCCAACCAAGTACTTGCTTGCCGGCGCCATGCTCTGCGCCATGGCGACGTCGGCAATCGGGCAAAGCTATCCGAACAAGCCGATCCGATTCGTAGTCGGGTTCGCACCCGGCGGGGGCACAGACGTGATGGCGCGCACGATCGGCGTCAAACTGGGCGAGGCGCTGGGCACTCAAGTCGTGGTTGAAAACCGCCCCGGAGCCAATGGCAATCTAGCGGCCGAACAAACTGCGAAGGCGGCGCCAGATGGCTATACGCTGATGATTATTTCGGTGTCGCATGCGATAAGCCGTTCGTTGTACAAGAATCTGCGCTATGACTTGCTGAACGACTACGCGCCGTTGTCGAGCATTGCCACAGTCCCCAATGTGATCGTGGTCGGATCATCGCGTCCCGTAAGTTCGCTCAAGGAGTTGATCGCACAGGCGAAGGCAGAGCCGCGCCGTATCACTTATGGCACGTCGGGTGCCGGCAGCCCCGAACACATGGCCGCCGCTATGTTGAGTTTGATGGCCGGCGTAGAAATGATCCACATCCCTTACAAAGGCGGAGCGTTATCAGCGCTCGATGTGGTCGCGGGCCACGTCGACATCGGATTCAACACAATGCCGGTTGCGCTTCCGCATATCAAGGGTGGCAAGATGAAGGCGCTCGCGGTCACCGACGCGAAAAGAGTGGGCGTGCTGCCCGACGTTCCAACGGTTGCGGAGTCGGGCTACCCTCAGTATTCGATATCAACCTGGTACGGAGTCGTCGTCCCGACCGGCACGCCAAAGGAAATCGTCAGCCGCCTGAATGGAGAGATCGCAAAAATTCTGACACTCCCGGACGTGCGCGAGCGCCTGGCAGGTCTGGGCGCCGAGCCGTTGGGTGGAAGCCCTGAGCAATTCGGGCAGTTGATGCAAACTGAGGTAACGAAGTTTGCTCAGATCATTAAAGATGCCAATGTGCAGGGAGAATAGGGCCAGGCGGAACGGGAGAGAAGATTGTGTACGCGGTTACGGTTCATATCCTGATCAAGTCTGAGTTCACCTCGGCATTTCGCGAGCAGATGTTGAACAATGCGCGCGCATCGCGAAGCAGTGAGCCCGGATGCAGGCAGTTCGACGTCACTGTCTTGTCGGAGGACTCCAATCACTTTTTTCTGTACGAGCTATACGATGATCAAGCGGCTTTTGACGCGCACCGTGCGACCTCTCACTATCGAGAATTTATTGACGCAACAGCACCGTGGATCGTGAGCAAGAAGGCGCAGTTCTTTCAGCGAATCGACCCGAACTAGCGCGGAGCCACCCGCCCCGGGCGTGCGATTGAGCAGCGCACCTGACTAGATACCGATGCCCGCACTTCTGGGTTGCATTGCCGACGACTTGACAGGTGGCACCGATCTGTCGGGCATCCTCGTCAATAACGGCATGCGGACCGTGCAGATGATCGGCTTGCCCGAAGGCCCGTGGCCGGCGAACGCGGATGCGGTGGTGGTGGCGCTGAAATCCCGCACCATCCCCGTCGACGACGCGGTGACGGAGTCGCTGGCGGCGCTTCGATGGTTGCAAGCGGCCGGATGTCTTCAGTACTACTTCAAATACTGTTCGACCTTCGACTCGACGCCGCGCGGCAATATCGGCCCCGTCGCCGAGGCATTGATGGATGCGCTCGGCACCGAATTCACGATCGCGTGTTCGGCATTCCCTGCTACGCGCCGGACGATTTATCAGGGCTATCTCTTCGTCAACGGTGTTTTGCTGAACGAGAGCGGGATGCAGGACCATCCCCTGACACCGATGAAGGATGCGAACCTGGTGCGCGTTCTGCAGCAGCAAACCCGGAGAAAGGTTGGGCTGGTGGACTACGGCGCCGTCAGCGGTGGCAGCGTTGCCATCGCCGAGCGGTTCGCACGGCTTCGTCGCGAGGAGTGCGAATTGGCGATCGTCGATGCGATCTCGGACAGTGATCTCACAGAGATTGGGGCTGCCGCTGCGGAATTGACACTCGTCACCGGGGGCTCGGGCCTCGCGCAGGGACTTCCGCAAAATTTCAGGCGCCGTGGGTTGTTGAACGCTTCCGCTGTAGCCGACGAAACGTCGGTCATGGGCGGCTTCAAGGCAGTCATCGCCGGAAGCTGTTCGGCGGCTACGCGAAATCAGGTCGACGCCATGCGCGCGCGTCATCCTGCGTTTCGCGTCGATCCTCTTGCACTGGCGAAGGGCGACGACGTAGTCGGCGCCGCTGGTGAATGGGCCGCTGCACGTGTCGGCGCCGCGCCGGTTCTCGTCTACGCCACAGCGACTCCGGAAGAGGTGCAGTCCACGCAGGCAACGCTGGGCGTCGAGAAATCGGCGGCGCTTGTGGAGCAGGCGCTCGCAGCCATCGCCGAGAAACTCGTGGCGCTCGGCGTTGGTCAGTTGATCGTCGCCGGAGGTGAAACATCGGGCGCCGTGCTGCACGCTCTAGGCGTGAAGAGATTGACGATCGGCCGCGAGATCGATCCGGGGGTGCCATGGACCACGACCATGCTGGAGAAGCCAAAGCGCCAGCCACTCGCGCTGGCGTTGAAATCGGGTAATTTCGGCAGTCCAGATTTCTTTCTGAAAGCATGGGCGAAGCTGGCCCCAACGGCATGAGCAACTCCGCACGCGAGCAACTTCTGCGAGAACGCATCGTGAGTCACGGCCGCTCGCTTTTCGAGCGGGGGTTGGCAGCCGGCAGCAGCGGCAACATCAGTGCGCGTCTTGACGATGGCTGGCTGCTGACGCCAACCGATTCGTGTTTGGGCCAGCTTGATCCCGCGCGGCTGTCGAAGCTGGACTGGAATGGAAAGCTGCTCAGTGGTGACCCGCCTTCGAAGGAGGCGTTTCTGCATCGCGTGATGTACGGCGAGCGCGCCGGCGCCAATGCCATCGTCCATCTGCACGCGACGTACTCGGCGGCGGTGTCGTGTATGGACGGCCTCGACCCGCAGAACTGCCTGCCGCCGTTGACGGCCTACTTCGTCATGAAGGTCGGGCGCTTGCCGCTGATTCCTTACCACCGGCCTGGGGATGTTGCGCTCGCTGAAGCGATACGCGGACTGGCACGCACGCACTCGTCATTGCTGCTCGCCAATCACGGGCCGATCGTCTCGGCACCTTCTCTCGAAGCCGCGGTCTACGCGACCGAAGAGCTCGAAGAAACGGCCAAGTTGTTCCTCTTGTTACGAGATGCGCCGGTTCGCACGTTGACCGAAGCGCAGATCGCCGAGCTGCGTTCCGTCTTCGCACTTAAACATTAGGTCGATGCCCAAATTCGCCGCCAACCTCGGGATGATGTTCACGGAGCTGCCGTTCGAACAACGTTTTGCGGCCGCGGCTCGCAACGGTTTCAAGGCCGTGGAGCTTTTGTTTCCCTACGACCACGCAGCGGGCGATATCGCGAAGTGGCTCGATGACAGCGGGCTGCAGAACC
This sequence comes from Burkholderiaceae bacterium, assembly GCA_013813185.1. Classification (GTDB taxonomy): domain Bacteria; phylum Pseudomonadota; class Gammaproteobacteria; order Burkholderiales; family Burkholderiaceae_F; genus JACCZX01. Next base: position 2,741 of record JACCSD010000261.1, on the reverse strand, counting down.
GCGGACTCAATCTGTGGCCGGGCAACTTCGCCGCCGGCGAGCGGGGTTTGGCATCACTGCCTGGCCGAGAGGGAGAATTTCGCGACGCGGTGGCACGGGCGTTGGAATATGCCGAGGCGACCTCGACTCCGACGCTGCACGCGATGTGCGGGCTCGTTCCGGCAGGAGGCGATCGCGCAGCGCACCGCACCGTGTACATCGACAACCTGCGATTCGCCGCACGCGAGCTCGCCAAGAGCGGACGCACGCTGCTGATCGAGCCGATCAACCCGCGCGATTTTCCGGGCTACTTCCTGAACACGCAGGCCGACGCGCACGCGATCGTCAAAGAAGTGAACGAACCCAACCTCAAGGTACAGATGGATTTTTATCACGCGCAGATCGTCGAAGGCGACCTCGCGACGAAGTTCAGGAAGTACTTCGACAACATCGCGCACGTGCAGATCGCCGGCGTGCCCGACCGCCATGAACCCGACCAGGGCGAAGTCGATTACAGATACTTGCTGCGCCTGCTGGACGAGATGGGTTATGCAGGATGGGTGGGGTGTGAATACCGTCCGCGGGACGGCACAGAAAAAGGGTTGGGCTGGATGCGGCGTTTGTCGAGGGCAGCCGACGAATGAAAGTTCTCATCACTGGCGGCGCGGGATTCCTCGGACGGCGCCTGGCTGCGAAGCTGCTCGAGCGCGGCACGCTGAAGGGCACCGACAACAAGGACGCGCGCATCGATGAAATCGTGCTTGTCGACATCGTGCAAGGCGCGCCGTTTGCGGACAAGCGCGTTCGAATCATAGTGGGCGATATCGGCGATCCGGATTTCCTGAAAGGCACGATCGACGCAAACACCGATTCGATCTTCCATCTTGCTGCGATCGTCAGCGGTCAGGCCGAAGCCGACTTCGATCTGGGCATGCGGATCAACATCGATGCGTCGCGACATCTGCTCGAAATCTGCCGCTCGCTCGGCCACCGCCCGAAAGTCGTATTCGCAAGCTCGGTGGCGGTGTATGGGGGCGACTTGCCCGCAGTTGTCCTCGACACGACAACGATTACGCCACAATCATCGTACGGAACGCAGAAGGCGGTGGTGGAACACTTTGTCAACGACTACACGCGCAAGGGCTTCATTGACGGGCGCGTGCTGCGGTTGCCCACCATCAGCGTGCGGCCTGGACGCCCGAACGCCGCCGCGTCCTCGTTCGCGAGCAGCATCATTCGCGAGCCGTTGAACGGAGAGATGGCCATTTGCCCCGTCAGCGCCGACACGCGGCTGTGGCTGCTGTCGCCGCAGACGGTGATCGAGTCACTGATTTTCGGTCACGACATTGAGGCGGAGGCGTTCGGTCGAAACCGAAACGTCAATCTTCCCGGACTGTCACTCACCATTCACGAGATGGTCAGCGCCCTCGAGCGCGTGGCGGGGCCGCGAATCGTTGAGCGAATTCACTGGGAAAGTGATCCGCGCATCGAACGTCTGGTGTTGACCTGGCCCGGCCAGCTGGACACGGCGAAAGCTCACGCGCTCGGCTTCCCGCGTGACGAAAACTTCGAGCTCGTCATACGACAGCACGTGCGAGACGAACTCGGCGGTCGCCGGGATTTCGTTTAGCGCGCTTCGGAACCTTCAGCGCGGCATCGATCAGCGCGTCGGCCATCCAGCGCGCTGTAGCCTGTACTTCACGATCACTGCTGCCCCAGATGTCCTTCAGTACAACGTAGGGCTCGATTCCGAAGATCATCGACAGGGCGCGCAACAATCGCCTGAACTCCCTCTCGGGCATCTCGGATTTCAACGGCGCCGCAATGCGCTTGAGGATTGCGACGCGATGCCCTCTTCGATACGGTTCCTCGGTGAGGCGCCCCGAGCGCTCGAGCGCCCAGTGCTCGAGCGAGAGCTGCAACGCCGCGCGCATGTGCGCTTCGAACTGCCTGAAACGGGGAAACGTCTTGGTGAACAGTTCCTGCACCCGCTCGCGGCCGTCGGTTGCACGCGACTCGAAGCGGCGCACCGGTCCCAGGCTTTCGCCGACCATGGCGGAGATCAACTCGCCGCGACTGGCAAAGTAGCGATACGCGGTCGCCCGAGACACGCCGGCTGCCGCGGCGACCTCGGCCACAGAAACCAGCCGCCCGTCCTCGGCCAGCTTCATCGCCTCTCCTAATAACAACCGATACGTGCGCCCACGGGTGCCCGCGGCCGGACCCGGCAGCGGATCCGTAGCCCGGACGGGGGACTTGATTGGCATTGTTCCTACTGGACGGTGGCGAACCGACTCGGTATCGTAGCCCGACCGATGAGACATGTGTCTCAATTTTTTTGATCGGTTCCAAACCACCGCAACAGATCCCACAAGGGACAGCGAAGGAGACATGCGCATTGCCACCTATCGTTGGGGCGGCCGTCGTCACGTCGGCGTGTTGTCGAATGACGCACGCGAGATCGCCCCGATTGACTTGAGAGGCCGGCAAGAGCAAGTGCAGTCGCGCGGCGCACAGGCGTTGCTGGAACATCTGGCGGAAGGAAAGGATTTCCCCGCTGTTAACGGCACCCGCCTGCCGCTTTCAGCGGTCACGCTCGAGGCGCCGCTGCCGCGTCCGCGGCGCAACCTGTGGTGCGTCGGCCGCAACTACCGGGCGCATGCGAAGGAACTGCAGGGCACGATATTCAAGGATGACGACGGCGCCGCGAAGATCGATCAATGGCCGATCGTCTTCACCAAGGTCCCCGAATGCGTCGTCGC
>JACCSD010000039.1 GCA_013813185.1 Burkholderiaceae bacterium | reverse complement strand
GGCACGGCGGGCATCTCGATGTTCAATCCGAGATCGGCCGCGGCAGCACTTTTTCTGCTGTACTGCCTGCAACGCGATTGATTGTCGCAGACGACGCAGCGGTCGCGACCGCATAGCGTTCCGATTTTTTGCTGTTTCCTCCGTGTCGGGCATTTAAGCGTGTGAGGTCATACAGGCCGAGGATGGCGCGTGCTTGCGTATGATCGCGAGCGTGAATGACCGCCCGCGCGAACGTCACCCCGTTGCTTGTGACGTGCCTTACGAACCGGCGCGCGCGCCATCCGGGCCGGCACTGTGACTAGCGCTCGCTCCCACGCGGAGACCCCTCCGACGCCCCGCGGGGACGGCCGGAAGATGGGGGCGATACTAATCGTGCTCGGAGTCATCGCACTTCGCGAAGGATGGCAGCTTCACGCGCTTCGTGAAGCGCTGGTCGCCGGCGCAGTCGTGGGAGATGACACGTTGCTGGTGGCCATCGGCGTCGCGCTCTTTCTGATCGGTATCTTCCTGCTCTTCGCCCGCTTGCCACCGGTCGTCGTTACCATGCCGCAGGGACCGATCCGCACGCAGATGATCAGCGCGGCCGGCACGCTGGCGGTGTACTGGCTCATCGTGCCGTGGCTCGGTTACACCGCCAGCACGGGCCTGGTCGCGCTGGCGCTGTTCCGCATAATGGGCCGTTACGGCTGGCCGGCGGCGGCGCTGCTCGCCGCGCTGACGACAGGCGCGCTTTATCTGATGTTCCGGGTCTGGCTGCTGCAGCCGCTGCCGTCGGGCATGCTCGGCGGCTAAGCGCATGGACGTCATCGGCCACCTTGCCAACGGGTTCGCGACGGCGATGACGCCGATGAACTTCATGATGGCGGCGGTCGGCGCGCTGCTTGGCACGTTCGTCGGCGTGCTGCCCGGGCTGGGCCCGACGGCGGCGATTGCGATTCTCTTTCCGCTCACTGCCGTGCTGTCGCCGGTGCCGGCCATCATCATGCTGGCCGCGATCTATTACGGGGCGATGTACGGCGGTTCGACGACCGCCATCCTGCTGAACATCCCGGGCGAGATAGCCTCGGTGCCCACCTGCCTGGACGGCTACCCCCTCGCACAGCAGGGGCGTGGCGGGGTGGCACTTGGGATCGCGGCCATCGGCTCGTTCATAGCCGGCACCCTGAGCTTGGTCGCGCTGACGTTTTTTGCGCCACTGATCGCCGACCAGGCCCTCCGGTTCGGGCCGCCCGAATATTTCGGCCTGATGGTTCTCGCCTTCACCGTCATCGTCTCGCTCTCGGGCGCCTCCCTGGTCAAGGGCCTTGCGATGGCCTCGACCGGCTTTCTCATCTCGCTGGTCGGATTGGGGCCGTCCACGGCAGCGCCGCGCTTGACGTTCGGGTTCGGACCCATGATGAGCGGTATCGACATGATCGCGATGGTGGTCGGGCTGTTCGCAATCTCGGAGGTCTTTCTCGGGCTCGAAGACGCGCGCGTTGCGATCACGACCAAGATCAAGAACATATTTCCGCGCTGGACGGACTTGCGCCGAATGCTGCCTGCCATCGCGCGCGGGTCGGGCGTGGGCTTTCTTCTCGGTCTGCTGCCGGGCTGTTCGCCCGGCGTGACCGTTTTTCTCGCGTACGACGTCGAGAAGAAACTTTCCGCGCATCCTGAACGGTTCGGCAAGGGCGCGCTCGAGGGCGTGGCCGCCCCCGAAGCTGCCAACAATGCGACGAGCTCGGCGGGCTTCATTCCGCTCCTCGCTCTGGGCATTCCGGCTTCGGCACCGCTCGCGCTGCTCCTCGGCGGGCTGATGGTCTATGGGCTGCAACCCGGTCCGCTCCTGTTCCAGAACAATCCCGAGTTCGTGTGGACGGTCATCGCCAGCCTCTATATAGGTAATGTGCTGCTGCTCATCCTGAACCTGCCTCTGGTCGGGATATGGGTGTGGCTGACGCGCGTGCCGTTCGGCATCCTCGGCCCTGTGATCCTGCTTTTTTCATTCGTGGGCGCGTACTCGGTGCGCAGCAGCATGTTCGATGTGGCGACAAGCCTCGTCTTCGGTGTTCTCGGCTACGTCCTTCGCAAGTACCAATGGCCGCTGGCGCCACTGTTGCTGGCGTTTATCCTAGGGCCGCTTTTGGAGAACAATCTCCTGCAATCTCTGTCCATGAGCGGGGGCGGCCTGCTGATCTTCGTCGAGCGCCCGATTGCGCTGGCGCTGATTGCGAGTGCTGTCGTCTTACTTTTCACGTCCCTCGCTTTGGTGCGCTACACGCGCCGGCGCGTCGACGAGACGACTGCCAAGGAGATGGAGCTGTGATGAAATTCGATAACCACAAGGAGGCTGACATGAGCTGGTTAAGGAGAAGGGCGCTCGCATCTGCGCTGACAGTAGTGGCGGTGTTGCTGACCGTGGGGGCTACGCCCGTACGGGCGGAGTATCCGGAAAAGCCGATCGAGCTCGTGGTGCCGTTCTCGGCGGGTGGGGGCACCGACCTTATCTCCCGGCTTGTGGCCGACTACATGAGCAAGAAATGGGGCCAGCCGATCATCGTTGCCAATAAGCCGGGCGGCGGCGGCGTTCCTGGAGCGCGAGCTGCTCTGAAGGACGGCAGGCCGGATGGATACACGCTGCTGATGGACATCCACACGACCTCTTCGATGCTGATCGGCGCGTCGAAAAACCCACCGTTGACACTCGACGATCGCAAGTACGCGGGCCGCATCGTGCGCGACCCGATGGTCTTCGCCGTGAAGGCGGACGCACCGTGGAAGAGCTTCAAGGAGCTCTCTGACTTCGTGAAGGCCAATCCCGGAGAGCTCGTGTGGTCGAGCGTGGGACCGGCGGGCCCCTCGCGCTACACCGCGTATGACTGGTTCAGCCAGATCGGAGTGGACCCCGAAAAAACGAAGATGGTCATCACGCCCGGTGCTTCCGACTCCATGACCAAGCTGGCGGGGGGCCACGTGATGCTCGCAATCCACTCGGTGGCGGAAGCCAACGCCATGCTGCAGGCGGGCAAGATCCGGCTTCTCGCCGTCCTCTCGCCCACACGCATCGCGGCACTGCCTGCGGTTCCGACCGCCGAAGAGCAGGGCGTGATGAAGGGCGTGCGCGTGCAGTGGTGGGCGGCACTGGCGTTTCCCGCGGGCACACCCGATTCGATCGTCAAGAAGTGGGAGGGCGCGCTGGCGGCAATGGCCAAGGATCCAGAGTTCCTGAAGGCCGCCGAACGCATCAACATGAACATCGATTTCCTGCCCTCGGATAAGACGCGGGCGTTCATCGAGAAAGAAGTCGAGGGCTATACCGACATGGCGGCCAAGATCGGCATCCGCCGCTAGCCGGCCTTGCTTCGCCTGAGCAGTTCGATCACGCGGCGATTGGGATCCACCCGGACCCAATCGCCCGTCTTAATCACATCGTGCGGACGCTGTGACCAGCCCTCGGTAATGGTCATGTTGGCAAACACAGCGCCCTGGACCATGACCGGATTGGTGACGCCGAACACCAGCGCCCTGGGGGCGATGCCCTTGCACTTGATGTCGTAATAGGCCCACCCGGCGGCGATGCCGCCCTTGGCCGTGGGAAAAAAGCAGATCTTGTCCTTGATCTGCGTGCCCTCGAGCTTATGCCCCGGCTTGGAAATCACGCCGGTCCAGCGATCGAGGTCATAACGTGGGCTGAAGCCTTCCTCAGACATGACAGCCTCGCCCTCCACCACGTCACCAAAGGCGCGATCGACCTGAATGATTGCCAGCACGTCACTCATCTGATGATTCCACTGACCGCGATGTCAACACACTCCTGCGTGCGCCTCAGAATCGTATTGAAGCGGTGGGCCCCGATGATGTTCACGATCTTGGCGGAGTTGGAAATCATGTTGGTCCAGCCGCTGCGCTGCCGCATCTGCGAAAGATTCTGCAGAATGTAGAAGCACACGCCTTCCATCAGCGTCACGTCGGCTGCTTCGAGCTTCTGCACGTAGCCGAGCTTGCGTGCCGCGGACAGCACGCCGTTGGACGACGTGACGAACACCTGCGTGCCAGGGTGGACCTTCTTTCCATCGAACCGCTCCGACAGGCTCTTGATCTCCCATAGCGACAGCTGCGGGCCGGAGAACACGATGAGATCGCACTTGCCGTCGTGCAGGTCGTAGCTACGGTACAGGCGCTGAAGATCAGCATTGGTAATCGTCATTTCGGTATGCGGGTGGTTGCCGCCGAGAGCTGCTTCGAGTGTGGGCGCCTCCGGCGTAACGCCGACCATATGGAACATGCCCATCGAGCCATAACTGGCTAGGGCCGCGCCCAGGTGTTTGAGTTCGTCGGCATGGGGTGTGCGCTTCAGACCATGGAACACCGGCACCTGGAAGTAACTCTGATTCGGCTCGCCGATGAGCTTGCCGATCGCGCCCCAGTCGGCCAGATCATCGAGATCGGCGTCCAGCCGCACCGTGAAGGTACCCTTGCGATGCTCATCGAGTTGGAATCCGTACGCGGGCACGCGCTGGGTGAGGCCGGCCGCGAAGGCGGCGGGCCCGCTCTCGAAGTTCGAGCGGGCGCCGAAGACCGAGTTGGCATAGATCACGGTGCCGGTGTCGCCCCAAGCCACGCGCTCGCCCAGATGCGGCTGATAGATCGTCTGGTAGTTGATGCAGGTATCGGTCGTGGCGACGTTCATTTGTTGCAGCAGCCCGATGAGTTTTTTCTCCTTCGCCGCCTCGCCCTTGTCCTGCTGAAGGCGCTCGACGAAGTTGAAGTCGAACGAGCGCGCATTGGTGCTGACGTTGACCGCGCAACGCGCCTTTTTTTGCGCGGTGCATTCGAGCCACTTGAGGCCGCCATCGCCCATCACCTCGATGTCGCCCATCATGTGAACATTCGTGACCGGCACCAGTCGCTCTGCGTCCCAGAATTTGCCGACCTTGATCAGATACTCGATGGCCTCCTTGACGGCGATACCCTGGTCGCCGCGCAGCATCGCTTGCTCTTCCGCTGTCAGCTGCATGCTGTTTCTCCTGTAAGACGCTTGCGTTTAGCCGTGACTAGTAGCGCATTTTCCGCTGTTCTGCCTTCTACGCGATCGATGGTTGCTGATGCGCGGCCGCCGCGACTGCATGCATTCACACAAAGCGCGGTGTTATTATTCGCCGCCCTCGGGGTGTAGCGCAGTCTGGTAGCGCGCCTGCTTTGGGAGCAGGATGTCGGGAGTTCGAATCTCTCCACCCCGACCAAGGTTCTGCTCAGCAATGTCAGTACAGGATCTGCCCGTAGCTCAGCTGGATAGAGCACCAGCCTTCTAAGCTGGGGGTCACAGGTTCGAGTCCTGTCGGGCAGGCCAGGTTTTAAGTGGTGGCTGTAGCTCAACGGTAGAGTCCAGGCTTGTGAAGCCTGTTGTTGCGGGTTCGAATCCCGTCAGCCACCCCATCTAATTTCGCCTAACAAATCCAGGGGATCAAACATTCGGCGGGATGGTTCGTGCGATGACCTCGACTTGACCTTTGCCAGCGTTGATCGTCTCCCGCTGGAAGACGATCAGAACCGTCGCGACGGTTGTTGCGTATTTAGCGCGGAGGTTCGCGGACCGGCGGCTCATGCCCGGGATCTTCGACCGGGGGTTCGTCAGGCGAGGGGTCGTCGACAGGCTTGGGCTTGGGCTCGTCAGTGGGCGGCGTTTCGGCGGGTGGGGTTTCAGGCTCATCGACCGGTGCGTCTGTGTCGGGATCGTCCTTCGGCGGTTCCTTGACCGGTGGATCACCCTCGGGTGTATCGATACGGGGTGGCACGACCGGCAGATCCGGCTCGACGGGGACAGGCAGTACCAAAAGATTTAACCCCGCGGTCCCGGTCAAGTTTCGGCCTGTCGACGGCGCATCTCATACGCCGGCATCCGCATCATCTGACGGTACTTGGTCACCGTGCGGCGGGCGACCTGCAAGCCCTGACGAGCCAGCAGACGCGCAATGTGCGCGTCCGATAGCGGCTGTTTCGGATTTTCCTCGTGGATCATGTCTTTGATCGCGCCGCGGATCGCGGTTGCTGAACACGTTCCACCGCTCGTCGTCGCGAGCGCGCGCGAGAAGAAATACTTCAGTTCGAACACGCCCAGGGGCGTGGCCATGTACTTGTTATTGGTGACACGCGATACGGTCGATTCGTGCAGCCCCAACTCATCGGCGATCTCACGCAGCCCGAGAGGCTTCATTGCCAGCTCACCGTAATCCAGGAAATAGCGTTGACGGCGCACGATCGCGTGCGCCACCCGCAGGATGGTCGCAAACCGCTGTTCGACGTTGCGCACTGTCCAGCGTGCTTCCTGCAACTGCGCCGCGAGGTCGGAGTGGCGCGCCTCGCGATGGCTCTGGAACAGATCGGCGTACATGCGATTGAGGCGCACCTTCGGCACCACTGCTGGGTTGAGCGTGGCTGTCCACTCGCCGCGAATCTTGCGCACGACCACGTCCGGCGCCACAAAGCGCGTGTTGGCGGCACCGAATCGCCAGCCGGGCCGCGGCTGAAGCCGCCGTATCAAGTCGCCTGCCTGCGACACAGCGTGTTCGGCAACGCCGAGCGAGCGCGCTAGCCCTGAGACGTCGCGCATCGCAAGGCGGTCCAAATATTCGGCAACGATGCGCTGCGCCAGTCGGTGAACTGCCGCGCTGGCCGGATCGTCATCCTCGCGCAACTGCAACAGTAAACATTCGCGCAAATCACGCGCACCAATGCCCGCTGGCTCCAAAGATTGCACCAGCTTCAGCGCGATCGCCATTTCGTCGTCGTCGGGCACCGGGTCGAGACCCGAGAGTGCTTTCAGCTCGGAAAGCTCCATTCGCAGGAAACCATCATCGTCCAGGCCGTCAATGATCGTTGCCATTAGCGTCCGATCGCGCGCAGACGAAGCCAGCCATTTCGATTGCGCGAGCAGATGGTCGCGCAGCGACAGGTCCGCCGGCGTGATGTCGGAAACTTCAAAGTCGTTATCGGAGCCGTTGTTACGACGGGTTGCGCCGTACTGCGACCAGCCTTCGCTTTCCCATCCCTGCTCGGCGGGCGCCTCGCCGGCCATTTCGGCAGGAGCTGGAGCCAGCGGCGCTTCCCCCCCGAGGGGCGCAGGGTCGGCTCCATTGGGTGGCGTCGCCGCGGATTCCGCTTCGCCTGTTTCGTCGGGCTCAAGGAAAGGATTGTTTCCCATCGCCTGATTGACTTCCTGCGCAAAATCTAGCGACGAAAGCTGCAGCAGCCGAACCGCTTGCTGCAAGCGGGGAGTCAACGTCTGATGTTGACGTTGCTCGTGCCGTATAACCGGGGCGTTCATTGGAGGAGGCCTTTCGCGATTTCTAAGAGGCCGCGGCGCGCACCGACGGTGCGGTCGTAGCCGTGAGTGCATCAGGCGAACCGGCGCCGAGGGGCAGAACCCAACATGCCGTCCTGCGGGCGCTACGTTTTTGCAGAAACGTCATGCAGACTGCTGGTAAGCAAGGCCTGTGCCGACACGCTTGGAGTGAGCAGTTTCTACACACCCGTGAGATGACCCTGGGTTCTCGGGCACATATGTTGCAACGAGACAAGCGCGCGCGGCGAGAAAGCTCGCACGCCCATTTACAACTACAGAGGAAACACAATGAAGAATGTACTAGTTGCCGCCATGGTGGCACTCGCGGCCATCTATAGCTCCGGCTGCTCTGTGGCCAGTGGCCAAAGATCAATGGGTGATGTGGTCGACGATTCGACAATCACAACACGTGTCAAGGCGCGCTTCGTCGAGGACAAAGTCGTGGCCGCGACGCGGATTAACGTCGAGACACTGAAGGGTGTCGTGCAGCTTTCCGGTTTCGCGGTCAGTGAAGCCGAGCGTCAACGCGCTGCACAGATTGCCGCTGCCGTCCCGGGCGTGAAACAGGTTCAGAACTCGATCGCAGTCAAGCCGGCGTCCTAACGCTTGTTTGGCGGGCCCTTGAATCATGGGCCCTGCGTTTTCTGAGCTATGCGATTTAATTCACGTAATCGCGTGGATATGGTTGCATCGCGGCTAAATTGCCGAGGCAGGAAGCACTGTGCCGCACGCCCTTATCGTTGACGACGACGCCGACAGTCGGGACTTTTTGTCGCAAGTCGCATGCGGCGAGGGCTTCACTGTCGCCGCCGCGGAGACGTTGCGCGCAGCGCGAGTACACCTCGCGCGCCAGCCACCCGATGTGCTGTTGATCGATCTGCAGTTGCCGGATGGCAACGGCATGGAGTTAATCGGTGAACTCGATCGCGCGGCGCAGACGGAGGTCATCGTCGTCACCGGACACGCTTCGGTCGATACCGCGGTCGAAGCACTCCGGGCTGGGGCGACTGATTACCTGACCAAGCCGATCGAGGTCGAGCGTCTCACCAACATGCTCCGGCGCCAGCCGCGTACCGTCGATCTGAAGCACGAGATCGGCGAGCTGCGGGAGGAATTGCGCAAGGCCGGGCGCTTTGGACATCTGCACGGTGCCGCCTCGCCGATGCAGGCTTTGTACGACAAGTTAGCGCGGGTGGCACCTACGTCAGCGACGGTCCTCCTGGTCGGTGAAAGCGGTAGCGGCAAAGAACTGGCGGCCCGCACTATTCACGACTTATCCAAGCGCAAGCGTGCGCCGTTTTTGGCAATCAGTTGCGGCGCGATAGCGGCGCCGTTGATTGAGAGCGAGCTCTTCGGTCACGAAAATGGGGGCGGCACAGGAGCCGAACGCCAGTACGAGGGTGTCTTTGAGCGGGCCCGCGGCGGGACGGTCTTGCTCGATGAGATCACGGAAATGTCGCTCGCTTTACAAGTCAAGCTGCTGCGCGTGCTCGAAACGGGAACATTCGTCAGGGTCGGCACGACGCAACCGATTGCCACCGACGTGCGCGTCATCGCCGCCACCAACAAACAGCCCGGTAAAGCGGTAGCCGAGGGCAAGTTTCGCGAAGACCTGTATCACCGGCTCAACGTTTTTCCTGTTCAGCTACCCGCGCTGCGCGAACGCGGCGCCGATCTGGAAATGCTGGCACAGCATTTCCTGGACGAATTAAATGCGACCGAAAATTCCACGAAGCGTTTCTCGGCCTCTGCGGTTGCTTCGCTCTACGAACACTCGTGGCCGGGCAACGTGCGCGAGCTTAAAAACTACGTCCAGCGGGCATATCTGATGGCCGATTCGGTGATCAACGATGACGCGCAGACGGACGCGGCGCCGCAAGGTGTCGAGGAAGAGGACGAGATCACAGTGAAAATCGGCATGTCGCTGAATGTGATCGAAGAGCGCGTGACGATGGCCACACTGGCGCGCTGCGGCAACGTAAAGAAGCGCGCGGCCGAGATTTTGGGCATTAGCCTGAAGACGCTTTACAACCGGCTCGAGGGATATTCGCAGCGGGAGCGCTCGGAGTCTGAGCGGACCGCCGAACCGGCGTAAAACGGCATACGATCCGCCGCATCTACTCGCACCGTTTTCATTTTTGACGATGGCAGTCTCTTCGGGGCTCACGACCGAGCGTCCGCGCGCGCCGCTCGCTGTCAAAGTCATCGCAGTGATCGCGCTGATTTTCCTGCTGGAACGCGCACGCGAGGTCGTCTTACCCGTAGCGATCGCGATCATCCTGACCTTGCTGCTCGCACCCTTGGTGCGAGTGCTGCGCAATCGCGGGGTCAACGACGCGCTCGGTGCCGCGGTTGTTGTCTTTGGGCTGCTTTTCATTCTCGGGTTGTTGGGCAGCCGCCTGATTGGGCCAGCGAGCGAGTGGATTGCGCGCGCACCGACCTCGGTGCAGCAGCTGATCGATTCGTACGAAAGGTTGCGAAAGTCGATTCCGTTCATTGCGCCGCCGCAAGTCACGCCTCAACCGGCGGTGACTACAAAGCGCCGGCCGGCCGCTGAAGTGGTGCCGGTGCAAGCGCCGCCGGCCCCGGATCCGATCAAAGACAAGATCGCCATCGAAGGCGTTGCGCTCACGGGCTCTTTGATCAGGCAGCTCGGCTGGGTCACGGTATCGACCGTCGCGACCATCATCCTGCTGTTCTTTTTGCTGGCTTCGGAACGCTGGCTGATGGCCCGCACTGTCGAAGCAATTCCGAAGCGGCGGGTTCGCGTCGCGGTGCTCGGCGGATTTCGCGCGGCGCAGCGCGATATCGCGCGTTATCTCGGCACGCAGGCGATGATCAACGCCGGCGTCGGCATTGCGACGACGCTGGCCATGCTGGCAATCGGATTGCCGAGTCCGATTTTGTGGGGCGTGATCATTGCCGTACTCGGCTTTATCCCGTACCTGGGCCCCCTGGTTTTCGTCGCCCTGTTGCTCCTGGCCGGCACCATCACCTACACGACCTTCGGGGAAATCATTGCGCCCGCGGCGGCGTACGCGGCGATCAACGTGATCGAAAGCAACTTCATCGCACCCTGGATCGTCGGCCGCAGGCTCGAGATGAGCCCTCTGTTCGTTTTCCTCGCAGTGATGGTGTGTGCCTGGATCTGGGGAGTGGCGGGCGCTTTCCTGGCGGTCCCGCTGCTGGTCATTATCCGAAGCGCTGCTCGACGCTCGAAGAATCTGCGCCTGTGGTGTGTGTATCTCGATCGCGGCCGGCCGGAGTTGCCGACGATGCGGGCATTGCTGGGCATCGGTTTGCGTCGCCGGCGGCGCCGCTCGCCGGAGGCTTTGCCAGGGGTTCAGCACGGTGCGGTTCCGCCTGGGCGTGCGACGGGACGGAAGCCGTTTCTCCGCAGAGCCTGATAGCCCGGCTGTTATCGGGCGGACATATTTGAGCGCGTAAACTCCACCCCGCTGCGGTCGCCGCCTTGCTGCATATCGTCGGGTACACCCCTTGCTCAACGAAAAGATCGATGACGAGAGACGCTATGACCCAACTTCCTAACGGTATTCCATTTTCGCTTGTGCCGTTGACTGACAAGGTGAGCCGGGAGCGCGCCGATCACCCCGATCGGATTCCGGTGGACCGCAGGGCGGACCCGATCACGCGCCGGTTGCGCGTCCTGGTCCGGCGCAGTCTGAACGATCGACCCAACTGATCCGCAATACCGGCGTGCTGCGGGCGCTACGCAGGACGCCGAATTTTTCCTTCGGTGAGTGGTGGATAGCGCAGGCATTGATGTTGCTTGGAGGCATTAATCGTGCGCCTCGCTTACGTTACCGAAACTTACCCGCCGGAAATCAACGGCGTGGCCTTGACCGCTGAGCGATTTGTGCGGGGCCTGCGCGCGCGCGGTCATTCGATCGATCTGGTCCGGCCGCGCCAGCGGCACGAATCGACGTGCGACACAAGCAGCGAGTGGCGCTCTCCCGGCATTGCCATCCCGATGTACCCGGACCTGCGGGTGGGCCTGCCACTCATCTCTCGTTTGAAACAACGCTGGAGCAGCGCGCGGCCTGATCTGGTTCACGTCGCCACCGAGGGTCCGCTGGGCTGGGCGGCAATCCGCGCAGCGCGATCGATCGGACTTCCCGTCACATCGGATTTCCGTACGAATTTTGATCAGTACAGCGAGCACTATGGCTTCGGCTGGCTGCGCGGCGTGGTGGGCGGCTACCTGAAGCACTTCCACAACGCGACCGATCGGACTTTCGTACCTACGCCGGCGGTCGGTAAAGCCCTAACGCAGCAGGGCTTCGTCCGCACCGAAGTCGTCGGCCGCGGTGTTGACGTCGAACATTTTTCGCCGCTGCATGCCAGTGAAAAGTTACGCGCCAGTTGGGGCGCCGACAAACACACTCCCGTGTTGCTGTACGTCGGGCGCCTGGCGTCCGAAAAGAATGTGCCTTTGGCTTTTCGTGCGTTCGAAGCCGTGCGCGCGCGTTTGCCTGCGGCGCGCTTCGTTGTGGTCGGCGATGGACCGCTGCGCGAGAAGCTTGCACGCTCGCATCCGGAAGCAATTTTCGCGGGGCCCAAGCGCGACGCGATATTGGCTGAGTACTACGCGTCGGCCGATATCTTCGTGTTTCCGAGCCTGACCGAGACCTTTGGCAACGTCACTCTGGAAGCGCTCGCTTCAGGATTGCTCGTCGCGGCCTATCGCTCAGGCGCGGCGGCGGTTCATATCGACGATTGCAGCAGTGGCGTACTGGTCGAACCGGGCGACGAGCAGGGTTTCATCGCCAGCGTCTGCGCGCTCGCGCACC
>JACCSD010000038.1 GCA_013813185.1 Burkholderiaceae bacterium | reverse complement strand
CCCAAGCTCAGCGCGTGCCCCCCCGGGGGGCGGGCGCGAAGCGACCGGGGGCAAAGCAATGAAAGACGGCGCGGCATCCCGGCCGCTCGACGTCATCTGCATCGGCCGTGCTGCCGTCGATCTGTACGGCGAACAGATCGGTGCGCGCCTGGAAGACGTGACGACGTTCGCGCGCTACCTCGGCGGCTCGCCGGCCAATACCGCGGTCGGGTGCGCACGGCTCGGTTTGCGGGCAGCGATGCTGACGCGAGTCGGCGACGAACAGAATGGCCGCTTTGTGCTCGACTCGCTGGCGCGCGAAGGGGTCGATGTCAGCCACGTGCGGCTCGACCCGCAACGCCTGACTGCGCTGGTCTTTCTGAGTATCCGAAGCCGTACTGCGTTTCCGCTGCTGTTCTATCGCGACCACTGCGCCGATATGGCGCTCGAAGCGTCCGACGTTGATCCGCGCTTTATCGGCACTGCCGCATCGGTATTGATCTCCGGCACGCATTTGTCGCAGCCGGGAACTTCCGCCGCATGCCGCGCGGCAATCGATGCCTGCCGCAGAGTCCGCGGCCGCGTCATCCTCGACATCGATTTTCGGCCGGTGCTGTGGGGGCTGGCGCCGTTGGGTGACGGCGAGACGCGTTACGTGCAGGCGCCGTCGGTTAGTGCGAGCCTGCAAGCGGTGATCGCGATGTGCGACTTGATTGTCGGCACCGAGGAAGAGTTCTGTATCGCTTCCGACACCAGCGATCCGCAAACCGCCGTCAGCACGTTGCGCCGAATGTCGACCGCGACGTTGGTGCTGAAGCGCGGCGCGGATGGCTGCACCATCTACCCGGCCGCGCGCGGAGCCGCGCCGATCGAGGTCGCAGGATTTCCGATCGAAGTGTTCAACGTACTGGGTGCGGGCGACGCGTTCATGGCGGGATTTCTGAGTGGCTGGTTGCGCGACGCGACGCTGGCCGAATGTGGCCGGCGCGCCAACGCGTGCGGCGCACTGGTCGTGTCGCGCCATGGATGCGCTCCCGCCATTCCGACCGCCGTCGAGCTTGAGCATTTCCTGCAGCACGGCGCAACGACTCCGCGGCTGCGTGATGACGCGGCGCTGAATCGCCTGCATCGAGCCACCACACGCCGGCCGGCTCCACCATGGGTGGCGGCGCTTGCATTCGATCACCGCGCGCCGCTCGAACAACTGGCGGCTGAGCTGAACACACCGCTCGCGCGCATCTCGCAGTTCAAGCATCTGGTCGCGCACGCCGCTCAGCGCGCGAGTCATCGCGCCGACGAGCTGGGCGCTACGTGCGGATTGATACTCGACGATCGCTACGGCGCCGACCTGCTGCCCGAACTCGACGAGTCCGGCTGGTGGATCGCGCGCCCGGTCGAAGATCCGGGCTCGCGACCGTTGCGATTCGAGCGGCCGCAACGTGCAGTCGATGCTGCGCGAGTGGCCCGCGCGCCACATCGCGAAGTGCCTGGTGGCTTTCGACGCTGACGATCCTGCCGCGCTCAAGAGTGCGCAGATCGAAACCCTGATCGACCTGCGCAGGGCCTGCGACGATTCGGGCCGGGAGCTGCTGCTCGAAGTGATTCCGCCGGTCTTCGCAGAGGACCCGCGCGATGCCGACGAAGTCCTGGTGCATGCAGTGTCCGCGATCGCGGCGGCGGGCGTGCTACCCGACTGGTGGAAACTACCGCCACCGACGAGCGCGCACGGCTGGAAGCGGCTCGAGTCGGCGATTCGCAGCGCCGACCCGCACTGCCGCGGCGTGCTGGTGCTCGGTCTGGATGCGCCGATCGATGAGCTCGCGGACCAGCTGGCCGCAGCGGCGGCGCATCCGCTGTGTCGCGGCTTCGCGGTCGGCCGCACGATCTTCGGCGAGACCGCGCGCGCATGGTTCACCGGCGAGATCGAGGACGCCGCTGCGATCGACGTGATCTCGCAGCGCTATCTGCGGCTGGTGCGGCGCTTCGCCGATGCTCGCCACGCCATTGGACCGCGCGCTGTACCGGCGCTGGCCGCCGTCAACAGTTAACGAACAACGCCTGGGGAAAAAATGGAGCGCATCGGATTCGTCGGCATCGGTTTAATGGGCCACGGCATGGCAAAAAACCTGCTCGCCAAAGGCCACTCGCTGGCGTTCAGGGTGCACCGCAATCGCGCCAACCTCGCAGATCTGACCGCAGCCGGCGCCGTTGAAGTCAAGGACACGCGCGCGCTGGTCGCAGCCAGCGACATCGTCTTCTTTTGCGTGACCGGCTCGCCTCAGGTCGAAGAGATCATCTACGGCGCCGACGGGCTGCTCGCGGCGGCCCGGAACGGAATGCTGGTGGTCGACTGCTCGACCAGCGAACCCGATTCGACGGCGCGGATTCGCGCCGACCTGGCCGAGCGCGGCGTCGCTTACATCGACGCGCCGCTGGCGCGCACGCCGAAGGAGGCCGAAGAGGGACGATTGAACACGATGGTCGGCGCCGATGCGGCGAGTTTCGAGCGCCTGCAGCCGGTGTTGAAGGCGTTCTGCGAGAACGTCATCCATGTCGGGCCGCCCGGCCACGGGCACGTGTTGAAGCTGGTCAACAATTTTCTTGCGCTGTCGATTGCGACCAGCACCGCCGAAGCATTCACCATCGCCGCCAAGAGCGGGCTGTCGTTGCGCAAGCTACTGGAAGTCATCACCGCCGGCGGCGTCAATTCCGGCGTATTTCAGATGATCGCCGCCAAGGCGGTTGACGGTGACCTGGCCGGCATGAAGTTCACGATCGCCAACGGCCGCAAGGACATGAGTTATTACACGCACCTGGCCGAATCGCACGGCGCAGCAAGTTATGTCGGGGAAGCGGTGCACCAATCGCTGGTGCAGGCAGCCGCGCTTGGCCTGGGTGAACGGTTCATCCCTTCGCTGATAGAAGCACAGGAAAAACTAAACGGTATCAAGATCGTTCCGCGCTA
>JACCSD010000032.1 GCA_013813185.1 Burkholderiaceae bacterium | reverse complement strand
CATGTTGCGCGCGGCCGCTATCGCGGACTGCAGTTGCAGGCGTGCAACCGCCAGCACGGCGGAGGATCGATGGATGCCCTTTACGTTCAAGCCTGCGTCTCGCACGACCTGCGACGAATGTTGCAACGACTCGAGCTCGGCACGCGCCCCAGCAACATTTCCGCGCGCGGCGTATGCCATCCCTCGCGCGAACTGCATCAGCGCGCTTAGATATGAGCCAGCGCCTGTATCGCCCTGCGGCAAGCTCCACCGTTGCAGGCGCACTTGAGTCAGCGCGGGCGCGGCCAGAAAATGCTGACGTGTTCCATCGTGCGTGTCGTCGGCGGACGCGGAGACTGCCGCGGCGAGCTGGTCCGCGGCACTTATCGCGGCGTCGCTATCGCCGCTCCAGAGTGCAGAGACCCACAGGAAGTGCAAATTGTGAATTGCGTAGTCGGACGTGACACCCGTTGCCGCAGCGTAGTCGCGATCTGCTTTGACAGCGGCATCGTTCGCCGCCACCGCATGGCGATAACGCCCTAACCGAAAGTAAATGTGCGACGGCATGTGAACCAGGTGCCCGACCATCGGAGCCAAGGTGCCGAGTTGCTGCGCCGAGGGCAGCGCCTGCTCGGGCTGCGGCGAATCCTCGAACAAGTGGATCCGGTAGTGGTGGGCGCCGGGATGCAGCGGCGCCAGGCGCAGTGCACGGTCGAGCCACGCGATGATCTGTGGCGTCCACGGTCGCGGCTTGCCATCCGTGCGCCAGTAGTCGTAGGGGTGCGCGTTCATCGCGGCCTCGGCGGCCAGCACTGCGATGTCAGCATCGTCGGCGTATCGCTCCGCCAGCGCACGCATCGCCGCCGCGTACGAAGCTGCAAGCTTGTCTACATCGGCACCGGGAAGGCCTGCGTAGCGGGTTGCCAGTGCGTCTATCAGCGCGCGCTCGCGCGAACCGGGCGCTGCCGCGCTGCGTGCCTGCACGATGGCGTCGAGCGCGACCGGCACATCGGCCGGCCGCATATCGTGATTAATGCTCGGCCCGAGCGCCCAGGCGATGCCCCACCGGCACAAGGCGCACGCCGGGTCGAGCTGCGAAGCGGCCCGAAACGAACGCACTGCTTCGGCAAAGTTGAAGCCCCAGCCGAACACCAAACCCTGGTCGAAAAAACGCTGCGCGTCGACGTGGCGCGAGGCCAAGGGGCCGCGATAGTTTCCGAAGGCAAGCAGCCGCGCTTTAGAAACCGGCAGTGTGCCCGCGTCGACAGTACAAACCGCTACGGAACGGCCTGGTGCACTGGGGGGTTCGACCGCCGCCGCGGCAGTGTTCGCGAGCGTCGACCCGATGACGCAAACGCAAGCCAAGACCCAAGCCACTGAGCGCGGCAGGAAGCTACCCATCAGGCAAGTCTACAAAATCAGTCCGTAAAGAACTTTTGCATCTGCTCGCCCAGCAACTCGGGCGCCTCTTCCGGAATGTAATGGCCGGTCAGCGTCGTTAGGCCGGCGACTGTCCCGCGCGATCGACTCTGCCAGTCTTCGATCGGGCTGAAAAGTTTGTTGACGACGCCACGCTCACCCCAGAGAACGTAAAGCGGGCATTCGATGCGCTTGTCTGCCCGACCATCGGCGCGGTCGTGCTCGAGATCGATCGACGCCGCGGCACGATAGTCTTCGCACATCGCGTGGACCGCCGCCGGGGTAAAGCAGCGCTCGTATTCGGCCAGCGCGCGCGGATCGAACAGCGCGGTCCCGGCCGAACCCCAGCCGCCGAGCTTGTTACGCAGGTAGAAGCGTGGATTGGCCGCGATCAGCGTCTCGGGCAACGGCTCGGGTTGAATCAGAAAAAACCAGTGGTAGTACAGCGTCGCGAAGTCCATCGTCGTGCGCTCGTACATTGCGAGCGTCGGAGAAATGTCGAGCACCATCAGCCGCGCGACGGACTCCGGATGATCGAGCGCGAGTCGATGCGCGACGCGGCCGCCGCGATCGTGACCACAGACATAGAAGCGCTCGAACCCGAACGAGCGCATCAGTTCAAGCACGTCGAGCGCCATCGTGCGTTTCGAGTACGGCGCGTGGTCGACCTCACTAGGCGGCTTTTCCGAGTCGCCATAGCCGCGCAAGTCGGGCATTACGAGCGTATAGCGCTCGGCCAGTGACGGGGCCGCCTTGTGCCAGATCGCGTGCGTCTGCGGAAAACCGTGCAAAAGCAATAACGGCGGCCCACTGCCCCCGTGTCGCACGTTGACATCGATGCCGTTGGCGCGCCGCTTCTGATGTGCGAATCCCGGAAAAAGTCCTTCGCTCAAATGTCCTCTCGCCGCTCGAGCAACGCGATCAGCTTTTCGAGCGCAACGATGATGCTGCGCGTGCGCACGGCGCCGCGGTCGCCCGCGATGTGCTCGGTTCGCGTCTTGACCCACGGCGCGCTCGATGGATCACGCCGAATTGCCCACGCGAAGCACACGGTGCCCACCGGCTTGTCGATCGCACCGCCGTCGGGGCCTGCAACGCCGGTCACCGCCAACGACACGTGCGCACCGTGCGCTTGCGAGCTGTAAGTCAGCGCTCCGAGCGCCATCGCGCGCGCGACCGGCTCGCTGACCGCGCCGAAGTCGCGCAGATAAGCAGAAGGTACGCCCAGCATCTGCATCTTTGCCTCGTTCGAATAGGTGATGAAGCCGCGGTCGTACCACGCGCTCGAACCCGGCACGATCGTGATCGCGTAACCGAGGCCGCCCGCGGTGCACGACTCCGCCGTGGCCAATGTCAGGTGTTGCGCGCGCAGCGCGGAGC
>JACCSD010000009.1 GCA_013813185.1 Burkholderiaceae bacterium | reverse complement strand
TCCTGCAGCGTGCGCTTCTTGCGCGCCGGCGCGGTGACGGGAGTCTTGCTTGTAGTTGCTGCAGCTTCGGCCACGCTCCCCCCGGATTGACACGCTTACTGATCGACAACTAATATATCAGCCATCGACGCAGGCAGCAACGAGGTTTTTATGATGACCGAACGGCAGCGCAGATTTCGCGAGCAGTATCGAGCGGCGATCAGTCGCTACTACAGCGGGTGGGTGCACATTGGAGTGATGTACAGCGCCGGAATTGCCGGTGTCTGGTACTGCGCCAGTCAGCTGCAAGGCGCGCGCTGGGAATGGCTGCTTCTCATTCCGGTCCTGATCGGCGGCAACTTCGTCGAATGGGCCATGCACAAGTTCGTTATGCACCGCCTGATCGACGTGTTTGCGTTGCGTGCGATCTACGACCGCCACACTCGGCAGCATCACCAGTACTTCACCGACAACGACGCGACGATCGACACGGTCCGCGAATTTCGGATCGTGTTCTTCCCGTGGCGCGTACTGATTGTCCTCGCCGTTTTCGGACTTCTGTTCGGCTGGATTGCGAGCGTGCTGATCAATCCGAACGCCGGCTACATCGTCTTCATCGGCATGATCGGCCATTACATGGTCTACGAGACATTCCACTTCTGCTGTCACGTGCGCGACAACTGGTTCGTCCGCAATGCACCGCTCATTAACACGATCCGGCGCCATCACACAGCGCACCACAACATGGGAATCATGATGCACGTGAATATGAACCTCACGTTCCCGATCGCCGACTGGTTTCTGAACACGAGCGACCTGAAACGCGGACTGCTAGGCCACCTCTTTAACGGCTACAGCGACACACACGTGAAGCCCGAGCTGAAACCGGTGATCGCGCGCTACCGGACGTCCGAGACGCAGGAGAAACGCGTCACTCTCGATGGTCCCCAGCTCAGCGACGACGAGCTTCGTACGCTCGCAAGCGCCGGCAGCCACGTCTGATTTCGCACCCCATAGCGTGAAAGGGCGAGAAAAGAGAAAGAAAAGCGAAGGAACTCCGCGGCTTTTGCCAATCAATTCGCGTTCATTTCGGTTAAATTCCAAGGCTCGCCCGGTCCCCGCGGCGCGCAGTTAACCGAGAACCCAGTTGGCGACCGAAGTAAGCAAGGAATCCTCAAGAGTCGTCACGCCCGTCCCCGCGGCCGGCGCCTCCAAGCCACGTGTCTTGATCTGCGACGACTCGCGCATTGTGCGGGCGGCAATCGGACAGCACTTGCGTGATCGCTTCGAGCTGCGCGAAGTCAACGACGGCGAAGCAGCGTGGCAGGCGATTCTGCTCGACTCGTCGATTCGGGTCGTCATAAGTGATCTGACGATGCCCAAGGTGGACGGCTTCGAACTGCTGAACCGCGTGCGCTCTTCCAAGGTGCAGCGGATTCGCGAATTGCCGATGGTGATCATCTCGGGCGAAGAAGAAAGCGGAGAGCGCGACCGCGCGGCGTCGCTCGGCGCGACGGATTTCATCCAAAAAGCCGTCGGCGCTTCCGAGCTGCTGGCGCGCATGGAAGTGCTGGTGCGGCTTTCGACGACGCGTGAGATGCTGGCCGAAAGCCAGGCATCGCTCGAATCGTCACGCACCGTCGATTCGGACACCGAGCTGCTCAACCAGCCATTCTTCGACAAGCAGGTCGAAAAGCTGATTTCGTTCGCGCGTCGCAATCTGTCCGACGTGGCGCTGATCTGCATTCGCGTCGAACTGTCGATGCCGCAGAAGGAAACGTGGGAAGGCGAAACCGATCAGCGCATGAAGCTGGTCGGGCGCGCGCTGGCCGCATCGATCCGCCTTGAGGATCTCGGCACGCGCACCGATCGATTCGAGTTCTGTGTCGCCACGCCGTCGAGTGGGCTGTCGGGGGTGCTGCGCTTCGCCGCACGCCTGCGCAAGGTGCTGGAAAACATCGAGGCGGCGGGACCAGGCGTCGAAGTCTGGACGTGCATCGGGCTTTCTACGCTGTCCGAAGAGCTGCGGCGTAGCGCCGAAGAGCTGCGCACGCTGTCGCAGAAGCGCGCTGCCCAGGCGCAGACGAATCGTTCGCGCCGCATCATCCTTGGCACGTCCGAGGGCGCCGCACCGGGCTCGATTGATCCGAAGCCCGAAGACGGTTCGATGGACATTAATCTCGCGCTGGCGCTGATTCGCGCCGGGCGCGCTGCCGAAGTAGTGCCTCATCTGCCAAGATTGCTGGAGCAGGTGGCACCGCTCCTGAAGCTGGTGCGACAACAAAAGGAACTGCAGCAACCGGCCGATGGAGGATTGCATGACGACGTACAAGGAGTACCACGCAAGGTCACTTCGTGATCCGGCGGGCTTCTGGGCCGAGCAGGCGCGGCTGATCGACTGGCGCGAGCCGTTTTCACAGGCTCTCGATTATTCGAATCCGCCGTTTGCAAAATGGTTCGTGGGGGGTACCACCAATCTCTGCCACAACGCCATCGACCGTCATCTTGCTGAGCGCGGCGATCAGTCCGCGCTGATCTACGTTTCGACCGAAACCGGCGTCGAGAAAACCTACACCTACCGCCAGTTGCACCGCGAGGTCAATCGCATGGCGGGAATTCTGCAGGCGCTCGGGGTGGCGCGCGGCGATCGCGTGCTTATCTACCTGCCAATGATTGCCGAAGCGACGTTCGCGATGCTGGCGTGCGCGCGCATCGGCGCGATTCATTCGGTCGTGTTCGGCGGCTTCGCGTCGGTCAGCCTGGCGACCCGGATTGACGATGCGCAACCGAAGCTGATCATCTCGGCGGATGCCGGATCGCGCGCGGGCAAACCGATTCCGTACAAACACCTGCTCGACGAAGCGATTGCGCTGTCGAAGTTTTCACCGGCCACAGTGTTGCTGATCGACCGCAAACTCGCCCCGATGAGGCGCGTACCGGAGCGCGACGTCGACTACGCGACATTGCGCGCAGAGCACATGAACGACGAAGTGCCGTGCGAATGGATCGAGTCGTCGGAGCCGAGCTACATCCTGTACACGTCGGGCACGACCGGCCAGCCGAAGGGCGTACAACGCGACACCGGCGGTTACGCCGTGGCACTGGCCGCATCGATGCGCGACATTTTTTGCGGCCGCCCGGGCGAAACCTTTTTTTCAACCAGCGACATCGGCTGGGTCGTTGGTCATTCGTACATCGTCTA
>JACCSD010000008.1 GCA_013813185.1 Burkholderiaceae bacterium | reverse complement strand
GTGCTACCTGCTCCAGCAATCTTGGCAGATGAGGCACCACTTCGGCAGCGCGCCCGGCGCGAATCAGCGCCAGCGCGAGGTTAATGTCCATCGAACCGTCTTCGGGCTTCGGATCCATGGAGCCCGGGGCAGCGCCCTCGGACGTGCCGAGGATGATGCGGCGCGAGCGATTCTGCTGCGCCTGGGCGGCGCGCTTTTGCGCGAGCGTACGCAACTCTTCAGCGCTACGCCGCAGCTCTTCGGACAAGGTCGAAAGCCCGATGCACGTCCAGACTTCGACGCCGGGTCCGGCTGCCTCGATGTTCTCCAGCACCTTGCGCAGGCGCGCGGCAAAGCGCAGCACGCCCGACAGGCCGCTCGATGGCGTGGCGACGCAGAACTCGAATCGATCGGTGCGAGTGCCCAAGTCTTCGAGCCGGATCGATGCGGCCAGCGCGCGTCCGACCAGCTTGATGCGCTGATCGGTTTCGCCTTCCCAGGTTTCCTTCTGCGGCATCGACAGCTCGACGCGAATGCAGATCAGTGCCACGTCTGACAGATTGCGGCGCGCGAACGAAATCAGCTTTTCAACCTGCTTGTCGAAAAACGGTTGATTCAGAAGCTCGGTGTCCGAGTCGACGGTGCGCGACGATTCGAGCGACGCCTGGCTTTCCGCCAACATCTCACGCGTCGTCGAAAGCCGGACCAGCACTTCCATGCGCGCCAGCAGCTCGGAGGCGCCGACGGCTTTCTGAATGAAATCCGTCGCACCCAGCGACGCGGCGCGGTCGCGCTCTCCGCTTTCTTCTTCGCCGGAGATGATGACCATCGGCAATTCGCGAATCCGCTGCACCTTGGAGGAGCGCACGCGGTTCAGCAACTCGAAGCCGTCGACCTTGGGCATCGTCAGGTCGCTGATGACGACTCGAATCGACGAGTCGAGCAGAATCGCCTGCCACGCCGCTTCGCCGTCGTTGACTTCGCGCAGCTCAAACCGGTCGCGCAGATGCTGTCCGATGGCCGCCCGCACGATGCGCGAGTCGTCGCAGATCAAAACGCGTGGCTTGGAGGCGCCGGCCGCGGGGGCGGGCGTGACGACTCTTGCGGGTTCCTTGCTGACTTCGGTCGCCAACTGGATTCTCGGTTAACTGCGCGCCGCGGGCAGCGGGCGAGCCTTGGAATTTAACCGAAATGAACGCGAATTGATCGGCAAAAGCCGCGTAGTTCCTTAGCTTTTCGTTCTCTTTCTCGCCCTTTCACGCTATACGCGCGCGATTAGACGTGGCTGCCGGCGCTGGCGAGCGTACGAAGCTCGTCGTCGTTGAGCTGCGGACCATCGAGCGTGACGCGTTTCTCCTGTGTCTCGGACGTCCGGTAGCGGGCGATCACCGGTTTCAGCTCGGGCTTGACGTGCGCGTCGCTGTAACCGTTGAAAAGATGACCGAGCAGTCCGCGCTTCAGGTCGCTTGTGTTAAGAAACCAATCGGCGATCGGGAACGTGAGGTTCATGTTCACGTGCATCATGATCCCCATGTTGTGGTGCGCGGTGTGGTGGCGCCGGATCGTGTTGATCAGCGGTGCATTGCGGACGAACCAGTTGTCGCGCACGTGACAGCAGAAGTGGAACGTCTCGTACACCATGTAATGGCCGATCATGCCGATGAACACGATGTAGCCGGCATTCGGATTGATCAGCACGCTCGCGATCCAGCCGAACAAAAGTCCGAATACCGCGAGAACAATCAGCACGCGCCAAGGGAAGAACACGATGCGGAATTCACGCACGGTGTCGATCGTCGCGTCGTTGTCGGTGAAATACTGGTGATGCTGCCGGGTGTGGCGGTCGTAGATCGCACGCAACGCAAACACATCGATCAGCCGGTGCATAACGAACTTGTGCATGGCCCATTCGACGAAGTTGCCGCCAATCAGGACCGGAATGAGAAGCAGCCACTCCCAGCGCGCGCTTTGCAGCTGACTCACGCAGTACCAGACAGCGGCAATTCCGGCGCTGTACATCACCCCGATGTGCACCCAGCCGCTGTAGTAGCGGCTGATCGCCGCTCGATATTGCTCGCGAAATCTGCGCTGCCGTTCCGTCATCATGAAAACCTCTTTGCCGCCTACGCCGATGGCTGATATATTAGTTGTCGATCAGTAAGCGTGTCAATCCGGGGGGAGCGTGGCCGAAGCTGCAGCAACTACAAGCAAGACTCCCGTCACCGCGCCGGCGCGCAAGAAGCGCACGCTGCAGGA